>JBQGDD010000042.1:0-6044 GCA_052038845.1 Dyadobacter sp.
TGAACATTTCAATTCCAGCTTTACAGGTTATAACTTTTATTCGGCACCAAACTATCCTTACAGGGACTTTACATTTAGGCTCGGTATTATATGGGATTTCTTCTCATAGAAAACAAAAGTTGACATATTGCTAACCTTTTGTTTAATAATAGATTAATATTTCTTATTTTTATTTAAATATCAACTACTAAATCTATTAATCTATGAAAAAAATTACTTTTTTGACTATTTTGCTTGGTTTTTGTTTAATTACACCTGCAATGTCACAAACAGGTTCTACCTGCGAAGATCCTATAGTTATAACTTCGTTGCCTTATACTGTATCTGACGATACTGCTAATTATGGAGATAACTATAACCCATCTACAGACTCAAGTCCTCAATGCTCCACAACCACTTATGGAAATAATTATCATGGAGGAAATGATGTTGTTTACTCTTATACAGCTACAGCTAATACTACAATTAATGTAAGACTACAGGGCGTAGTAGGCTGGACAGCAATTTTTATATATAGTGACTGTGCTAATATAGGAATTGAATATGAAGCCTGTTCTACTGCTACAACGGCAGGTAACAGAGAGATTAATAACTTTACGGTTACAGCGGGAGAAACGTATTATTTCTTAGCCTCTTCTTGGCCTGCCCCACAAACATTTACTTATACACTTAATGTAACCGATAATGACCCGTGTGCAGGTACATCGGCTCCTGTTGGAGATAGTGAGCAGGATTTGGATTTAGGACAAACCCTGGCCGACCTTGATGTTACAGGAGAGAATCTTACATGGTATTCTGATGAAGGGCTTACAAATGAAGTGCCTGATACAACAGAAGCGGAAGACGGTATGGTTTATTATGTTACCCAAACAGTAGGAGACTGTGTTAGCAATGCATTGGCTATTACTGTTACTGTAACAGATCCCTGTGCAGGTGTTTTGCTTCCGGAAGGTAATGCCAGTCAGGATTTAGATTTAGGGCAAACATTAGCCGACCTTGATGTTACAGGCGAGAATCTTACATGGTATTCAGATGATGATCTTACGGATGAAATACCTGATACTACACAGGCAGTAAATGGTACTGTTTATTATGTAACCCAAACGGTTGGAAACTGCGTGAGTGAAGCATTAAGCATTATGGTTACTGTAACTGACTCCTGCGAAGGTACTGTATCTCCTGTTGGGGAAGAGAATCAGGACTACATAGAGGGAGAAACGCTTGCTGACCTTGACGTTACGGGTGAAAATCTTATGTGGTATTCTGATGAAGAGCTAACCCTACAGTTAGATGAGTCAGCACTATTGGAAAATGGAGAAACCTATTATGTTATACAAACAGTTGATGGATGCGTTAGCCCCTATCTTGCTGTAACGGTAAATCAGGTTTTAAGCACTGGTCAATTTGATAATAATGCTTTTAACTACCACCCTAATCCAGTGTCAGATAAGTTTTATTTATCCTATAGCAAAGAGATAAAAACTGTTACTGTTTTCAATACATTGGGTCAGCAGGTGCTGCATAAAGCGATAAATTCAGCCGAAGCCTCAATGGATTTTTCCAACTATTCAAAAGGATCTTATTTTATAAAGGTACAGGCAGAAAATGGGGAGAAAATGATAAAAATTATAAAGCAATAATAACTTGCCAAAATATAGTTTAACAAGGGCAGCCTGGTAACAGGCTGCCCTTGTTTGTCATAATAATGTCCTAACTTTCATTAGAATTACTTATTTATTTAATTTGAATAAAATATCTTTGCAACGATTGAAGAAATGTCAATAGGAAATATAGTTTAAAATGAAATACGCAAAAAATATACTCGAAACCATAGGCAACACACCCTTAGTTAAGCTAAATAAAATAACTAAAGATGTTGATGCGCTTGTTTTGGCTAAAGTAGAAACTTTTAACCCCGGTAACTCTGTAAAAGACAGGATGGCGGTAAAAATGATAGAGGATGCAGAGGCAGACGGCAGGCTTAAACCGGGAGGCACTATTATAGAAGGTACGTCGGGCAATACAGGTATGGGGCTTGCACTTGCTGCTATTGTTAAAGGGTATAAGCTGATTTGTGTAATATCAGATAAGCAGTCAAAAGAAAAAATGGATATATTACGTGCGGTGGGTGCTAAAGTAGTGATTTGCCCTACAGATGTTGAACCTACCGATCCGCGATCATACTATTCAGTATCTAAAAGGCTGGCTGAAGAAACCCCAAATTCATGGTATGTAAACCAATATGATAATATGTCGAACACTGCTGCACATTATGAGCAGACAGGTCCTGAGATTTGGGAGCAGACAGAGGGTAAAATAACACACTTTGTTGTGGGTGTTGGTACTGGCGGAACTATCTCCGGAGTATCTAAATATTTAAAAGAGAAAAACCCAAATATTAAAGTTTGGGGAATAGATACGTATGGTTCTGTATTTAAAAAATACCATGAAACCGGTATTTTTGATGAAAATGAGGTGTACTCTTACATTACAGAAGGTATAGGTGAAGATATATTGCCTAAAAACGTAAACTTTTCTTTAATTGACGGGTTTACAAAAGTAACCGATAAAGATGCTGCTGTTTATACAAGAAAACTGGCAGTGGAGGAAGGTATATTTGTAGGCAACTCGGCTGGTGCCGCCATTAAAGGGCTGTTGCAGTTAAAAGAGCATTTTAAACCAGAAGATGTTATTGTAGTTTTATTTCACGATAGCGGAAGCCGATATGTAGGTAAAATGTTTAACGACGACTGGATGCGTGAGCGAGGTTTTCTTGATGAAGAACTGACTAAGGCTGAAGACCTGATAAAAGACCACGCAGATAAGCCTCTTGTGGTTGTGCGTACTGAAGAGTTAGTATCTCATGCTATAGAGCGACTGCGCAAATATAAAATATCGCAAATACCTGTAATGGATACCACAGGATTTGTAGGCTCTATTGATGAAACCGACCTGTTTAGAAGTTATGTAGAAGATAAAGATATAGCTGAAAAACCTATCAGGGAAATTATGGGCAGGCCATACCCTATTGTAAAAGCAAATACACCTATAGAGGAAATATCTAAACTTATAAATAAAGATAATCAGGCAGTATTGGTAGATTTAGGTGAAGGTAAGCACCACATTATAACCAAGCATGATATTATAAGTTCAATAAAATAATTATATTTGAAAGAGCCGCAAGGCTCTTTTTTACTTTATAAGCATGACCTTTACCGCTATAGATTTCGAAACTGCTACAGGGCATCCGCACAGTGCCTGTGCTGTGGGTATAGTAACGGTAGAAGACGGTTTTATTACAGATGAATATTATACACTTATACAGCCGCCTAATAATGAGTACTGGTACCGCAATGTAATGGTACACGGTATAAAGCCTATAGAAACATTACACAAGCCAATGTTTGATGATTTGTTTCCTGAAATAAGGGAACGATTATTTGGCAGGAATATAGTAGCACATAATGAAGCGTTTGACCGTAATGTACTTGCTAAAACCATGAAATGGTATGGGCTGTACTATGACGAACTCGAAATTGCTGACAGATGGGAATGTACCTGCAAAATTTACCGCGCAAAAGGTTATAAGCCTGCAAACCTTAAATATTGCTGTGACCGTAATGGCATAGCGCTTACTCACCATGAAGCGTTATCTGATGCCAGGGCATGTGCTGAATTATACCTGCTGCATGACAGGCAGATGAAACTGAATCTTTAAGATTTTTATGTATTTTAGCTTTTTATACCTAATCAATGAAAGAAGACTTTCTTCACCATATATGGCAATTTAAAAAGTTTGCGGTTCACAATTTAAAAACGGTACAGGGACAAAGTATTGAGATAATACAATCAGGGCAATACCTGCAAAAGGCAGGGCCTGACTTTTTTAATGCCCAAGTAGTTATAGCCGGGCAAAAGTGGGCAGGAAATGTAGAGATACATATCAAATCATCTGACTGGTATATACACCATCATGAAAATGATGAAGCCTACGATAATGTGATACTGCATGTGGTGTGGGAACATGATATAGATGTTATGCGTAAGGATAATTCTGTACTGCCTGTACTGGAATTAAAAAACCTTGTTGATGCACAAGTTTTAAATAGCTATAATGCTTTGGCTGCTTCTAAATCGTGGATATATTGCGAAAAGGAGTTAGAAAACCTCAATAGTTTTGTTTTAGAAAACTGGAAAGAGCGCCTTTTTTTCGAAAGGCTGGAACGAAAGGCTTTACCCATACTTGCCTTGGCAAAAGAATTAAGCAACGACTGGGAGGCGGTACTGTTTTGCTTTCTTGCAAAAAACTTCGGGCTTAATACCAATGGCGATATTTTTTATAAAGTAGCAATATCAATCCCTTTTACCACAATCCGTAAAGAAAGTTTTGAAGCCGAAAATATCGAAGCCTTACTTATGGGTAGGGCAGGTATGCTTGAAGATAATAAAGAAGATGTATATTATAACGACTTAAAAGCACGGTATAATTATATAGTTACTAAGCACAGGATTGAACCTGTATATATAGATTCAGTTCAGTTTTTCAGGCATCGTCCGGATAATTTCCCTACAATTCGATTGTCGCAACTGGCACAATTATATCAGACCCAACAAAATATTTTTTCAAAAATCATTACTGCTAAAACAGAAGAGGAGTTATACACCGTATTTAATGTTAAAGCAGCAGATTACTGGCAAACACACTATCAGTTTGATAAGGTAAGCCCTAAAAAACGAAAAGCCCTTACTAAGTCTTTTATAGACCTTATCATTATAAATACTATAGTGCCCTTTAAGTTTGCGTATGCCCAAAGCACAGGGCAGGAGCCGGGTGAGGAACTTGTACAGCTTTTACAGCAGTTATCGCCTGAAAAGAACAGCATTATTGATAAATTCAGGTTTTTTAAAACTCCTGTATATTCTGCTTATGACAGCCAGTCGCTGTTACAGCTTAAAAATGAATACTGTAATAATAAACGCTGTATGCAGTGCAGTATTGGGCTTGAACTTTTAAAGTAATAATTATTTATTTTTACTAAATTTGGTTTTTTAAAAATTTTACCCTGAACCTGATAACTAAAATAAGGCATTTTTTTGAGCGCAATGGCTTTCATGTTTCATCCAGACTTGCTGACAGGCTTGGGATGCGGGCTACTAATGTTAGGCTTTTTTTTATTTACATTTCATTTGTAACTGTTGGCTTGTGGTTTGGTGTTTATCTTACGCTCGCATTTTGGCTTAAGCTAAAAGATATGGTTTATACAAAGCGAAGTTCGGTATTCGATTTATAAAATTAAAATCACAATCAATGATGCCATTTCGGTTTTTTTATACATATACCAAAAGCCAGCGGACAGGTATCATTGCCTTATTTATACTGATTTTTCTGATACAGGCTTTTTACTTTTTACTTACATCTTTTAAGTGGCAGGATATAGAGCAGGTATCTGAATATGAAGAGCAATGGCTGGCATTACAACAGGAAATTGACGAACTGAAATTAAACAAGGATAACGAGGGTTATACCCTTTACCCGTTTAACCCTAATTTTATTTCAGATTATAAAGGATATACCCTGGGTATGACTACAGCAGAAATTGACAGGCTGCATAAGTTTAGGGAAACCGATAAGTATATTAATACTGCAAAGGACTTTAAGGAGGTTACGCAGGTTTCTGATAGTTTATTAAATATATTATCGCCTTATTTTAAATTTCCTGAATGGGTATCCGATACCAAAAATAATAAGTCAGAAAACAGGGTAGTTATAGCTGGTAATACTAATAAAGCGGTAGCTTTACAGGTAAACACCAAAACTGTATCAGATATTAATACTGCTTATGCGGAGCAACTTGAAAAAGTATATGGCATAGGACCTGTATTTGCTAAAAGGATACTTAAAAAAAGGGTACAGCTTGGAGGGTTTGTTTCTATGGAGCAAATGAATGATTTTAAAGAGTTTTCACCCGAAGCAGTTGATGGGCTTAAAAAGAGTTTTACAGTACGGGCAGTTCCTAACGTTAAAAAAATAAACATCAATTCTG
>JBQGDD010000043.1:0-1574 GCA_052038845.1 Dyadobacter sp.
CAGTTGACAGTACTACTGAGCTTGTATCCGAGAAGAGCGCTGCAAAATCATCAGAATTGGGTTGTACAAGTGCATCAATCTGATCTCCATACTGACAGGAGATAATAGAGACTGCAAATATCGTTGCTACCAGAAATTTAGAGACAGCCGTAGAATATGTTTTGAAATAACGAGAAATAAATTTCATTTAAGGCAAGAACAGTAAAAGTGCAAAATTATCAGATGTAACGGTAATTGCAACATGATTCATTTATAAAGCCTAATAATTGTATGACTTTGCAACAAAACGCCCGAAGGCTACGTAAAGACTTATGATTTCGAATAAAGACATCAGTGTATCAATAAGTCCCAGTATCTTGTCGGCTCCGCTTATCTATACGCGTCATACTTTACAAGAGTGGCAGACTGTTCAAAACAAACGTAAAAAGTTCTTAACTATTTTGGTCGTGCAGTATTAAAAGGCTCGC
Source organism: Dyadobacter sp. (assembly GCA_052038845.1). Taxonomy (GTDB): domain Bacteria; phylum Bacteroidota; class Bacteroidia; order Flavobacteriales; family Flavobacteriaceae; genus Flavobacterium. The sequence goes on from JBQGDD010000043.1 coordinate 468, forward strand.
GTGTCATGGATATCAAGAATGCTTGTAACTCGTATTTGCCCAATGACAACAACATTCTTGATTGTGCGTTAACTAGGCAGGCAGCATTCGCAATTTTTCGTTAAAAAGTAAATCGATAATTTCTGTTAGCAGGTTCAACATGTTATGTTTGCAAAAAAATTGATTGAAATAGTTTCGTGTTGTCTGTTACCGATGCACCCCGCACGTGATATTTTCTTAATTAAACCAAAAATTATTATTTCATTTGTAACATTTAGTCAAACCATAATTTTTCATGTTTAATACTTTAAAGAAGACCTCATTAGCCATTTTAGTTGCATCTGCCGCTTTAGTTCAATTCAGTTGTAATAATGATGATGCTGATGCAGACAAGCTAGGTAACTGGTACAGACAAGGAATTCCTGATTTCGGAGGAACCCCAAGAAGTGGAGCAGTTAGCTTTGTTGTAGGAGAAAAAGGATACATCGGGACAGGTCGTACCAACGAAACTGTTTCAAGAGTTAAAGATATGTGGTCTTTCAACGGCGCTACCTGGACTCAAACTGCAGAATTCCCTGGGACTGGTCGCCAGGATGCTATAGCCTTCGTTATTGGCAATAAGGCATACGTAGGAACAGGCTATGATGGAAATACCCTTGTTGACAATGGTTACAAGAAAGATTTTTATGAGTATGACGCAACGCTGAACACTTGGAAAAAAATAGCTGACTTCCCTATGTTGCGCAGTAATGCTTCCTCGTTTGTTTTAGGAAATAAAGGATATGTGGGTTTAGGAAGTATCAATATTACTACCATGTATCAGGATTTTTATGCTTACGACCCTGCAACTAATACCTGGGATTCCAATGTAGCCAACTTTACCGGTGGAAAGCGCAAAGGGGCTAATGCATTTGTTTTGGGTGGAAAAGCTTATGTTGGATTTGGGCAGAACAACTCTTCTGCTCCAACCAAAGATCTTTACTCTTTCGACCCTGCAGCCAATAGCTGGACACGTCTTGAGTCAACTAACGACGATCTGACCACAAGAGCATTCGGATTCACGTTGGTGATGAACGACAAAGCTTATATCATCGGAGGTTCAGGATCATCTGACGTATGGGAATATAA
>JBQGDD010000044.1:0-3196 GCA_052038845.1 Dyadobacter sp.
TAATTTCGTCATTACGAAGTACCCTGACTTCACATTCAAGTGCCTCAAGGTAATGAACAAGGTTGTAGGTAAAACTGTCATAGTTGTCTATAACAAGTACTTTTTTCATAATACGCTCTAATAACGGCAAAAGTAACAAAATTCGTTTTATGCCATATAGAATAACAAAAGCCGTTTTTGCTATGCAAAAACGGCTTTATTACTTGTGTGTTTCAGATGTTAGAACTGTAGGTTTACTGTAAGCTCAAAATCATCGTATATCATGTTATCTCCAAGTCCGTCCATAAAACTTCCTGAACCATACTCAATACCATATTTAGTCCTGTCCACTTTAAAAGCAGTAGTTGCAGAGTTTTTGGTGGTAGCAAGGTCAAAAGTTACAGGTTTTGTAATGCCTTTAATAGTAAGATCGGCAGTTACAGTATAAACACTTGCAGATTTTGCTTTAATAGATTTAAATACAAGGGTAGAGGTAGGGTGCTTATCAGTACCAAAGAAATCAGCAGCTTTAAGGTGTCCTTCAAGTTTTTCTTTTCCTTCACCGGCTTTAAGGTCTGTAACGTTGATAGAGTTCATGTCAACTGTAAATGTACCGCCAGTAAGTTTACCATCTTTAAATTTGATAACACCATCTTTAAAGTTAAGAGTGCCATTATGTTTACCTGTTACTTTTTTACCCACCCAGGTAATCTGGCTTTTAGAGGTGTTGATTTTTTTGTCCTGTGCTGTAGCGGTAATTGTACCAAGAGCTACTACTAATGCAACTGCGATTGTTTTTAAGTTTCTCATTTTTTAAAAGTATTAAATTTAGGTTATTGATATTAATATTAAACAGTTATGAATAATTCTTCTTTTGGTTTCCTTACTTTTTTATAGTGCTGCATAGCATCTTCTTCATGCCTGTAGCCTATGGTTGCTATAACAGCTGCATTCAGCCCTTTCTCTTTAAGCCCCAGTATTTCATTAAATGCTTCGGGATTAAAGCCTTCCATTGGAGTAGCGTCAATTTTTAATAAAGCTGCGGTATTAATAAGTGTAGAAAGTGCAATGTAAGCCTGTTTAGAAGCCCATGTTTCATTCTCTTCGGTACTTCGGCTGTTAATGGCACCATTTATCATGTCGCTGAAGCCATCAAGCTCTTTTCTTTCTATATTCCGTACGTCACTAATGTTTTCCATATAGTCTTCTACGTGTTTTTTGCCAATATTAACTTCATTGGCAAATACAAATAAATGTGAAGCATCCGTTATTGGTGTCTGATTATATGCAGCAGATTTCAGCTTTTCCCTTATTTCAGCATTTTCTACTACAATTATTTTATAAGGCTGTAACCCCATAGAAGAAACACTTAATTGCAGGGCATCCATTATAGTTTGTAAATCTTCTGCTGATACTTTTTTTGAAGCATCATATTTTTTTGTTGCATAGCGCCATTTAAGGCTTTCAATATAATCGGTCATAAATATAATTTTAATTATTATCCTCGGTATTTTTCAAGTAATAAATTAAGTTTTTCTAATTCTTCTGCATTAAGCTTGTTGCAGTAGCTCATTTCATGCTCTTCAACTTTTGGGTCGATTTCATTAAGCAGTTTTAACCCTTTATCAGTAATGGTTATATCCATCTTTCTTCGGTTTTCGCTGCACACTTCGCGTGTTACCAGTTCTTTAAGCAAAAGTTTATCTACAAGCCTTGTTGTATTGCTGGTTCTTGCAAGCATACGTTCCTGTATAACACACATATTGGCAGGCTTGCCCTTTTGTCCCCTTAAAATTCTAAGTACATTAAATTGTTCAGGCGAGAGTTCATACGGTTTTAGTAATTCATTAAAATTTTCTGCAAGTATATTCTGCGTGTACATTATATTTAGCATTATCCTTTTACCAGCGGATAATGGTACAGTTGATTTTATTACATCTTCAATTCTCATAAATACACTTACTAAATTTGTATGTACAAATGTAGTTGGTTTTATTGTTGTATATACAAATGTAAAGTTAAAGGTTTGTTAAAATTTATTTTCAGGTATTTTTTGCTTAATTTTATAATCGTCTTTAATTAAATCTATTTTTATATGAATCGCCTGTATTACATACAGTTTATAATAACCGTAACTCTGTTGCTGTTAGTTTCCTGTAAGGATTATCCGGTAGAACGAACAAACGAGCCGCCTGTTGAGGAAATACAAATTGCTGCTGATGGTAAAATTAGTATTCCCGATCCTATTCATGTTTATGATAATGATAGTGTGAGGGTTAAGGCATATAACTATTCCGGGCTTGAGTACTTTCTCCATATGCGAAATGATACAACCTATGTGGTTAATTTTTGGGCAACATGGTGCAAACCCTGCGTTGAAGAATTGCCCCATTTTGAAAAACTGAATAAGCAATACAAAAAGAATAAAATTAAAGTTTTATTAGTCAGCTTGGATATGCATAACCAGGTTGAAAGCAAATTACTGCCTTTTATAAATGAACATCAGTTAAAAAGTGAAGTAATTTTAATGCGCGACCCCGATTCTAACGCCTGGATACCTAAAGTTGACTCTACCTGGACAGGCGCTATACCGGCAACAATGATATATAATAAAAATCTGCGTAAATTTTACGAACAATCCTTTACCTTTGAAACTCTTGAAAAAGAGGCAAGCAATTTTAAATAACATTAAAGACATTACTTATGAAAACGATTAAATTTTTAGGACTGTTTTTGGCGATAGTTGTGTTAGGCTCATTTACTGTTGAAAATGTTTCAGGTTATAAGATTGGTGATAAGGCTATAGATTTCAGTCTTATGAATGTAGATGGGAAGCAGGTGTCTTTAAAAGGTATTAAAGGTGCTAAAGGCTATATAGTAGTATTTACCTGCAATCACTGCCCCTACGCGCAGGCGTATGAAGACCGTATAATTGCACTTGATAAAAAGTACCGTCCTATGGGGTATCCGGTAGTTGCGATTAATCCTAATAATCCGGCAAAACAAAAAGAAGACACTTTTGAAAAAATGCAGGAAAGAGCTAAAGAAAAAGGTTTCACATTTCCTTATTTATTAGATGAAGGACAAAAAGTATATCCGCAATACGGGGCTACAAAAACACCGCATGTTTACGTTCTGCAAAATACAGGAAAAGGTAATGTTGTAAAATATATAGGTGCTATAGATGATAATTATGAAGATGAAAAAGCTGTAAAAG
>JBQGDD010000045.1:0-8444 GCA_052038845.1 Dyadobacter sp.
TTATTTTCAAAATAAAAAAATAGTATTTTTCGTTAAAGTAAAATTTGGCATTAATACTTTCTAAAATCATTAAATGCAAAAAAAACACGACCATATAGTACTTATAAACCGTACTAAAGACAAAGCAGAAAAAGTAGCGGGCAAGTTTAACCTCATCGTTAAGGATTATGACCTGCTGCCGCTTGAAGTACCAAAGGCAGATGTGCTTATTGTAGCTACCGGGGCACAGCAGCCTACTATTGATAAAGATATACTTGCACTAAGCAAACCTTTACTGATATTAGATCTTTCTATCCCTAAAAATGTGCATGACAATGTAAAGGAGCTTGAAAACGTAACGGTAATTCACCTGGACGACCTCTCTAAACTTACTGATGTAACACTCGAGAACAGGAAAAAACACGTTCCTGCGGCTGAAGCTATTATAAGCGAGGCAGAAGAAGACTTTACACACTGGATGAATGCACGCAGGTTTGCACCTACCATACACGCCCTTAAAAAAAAGCTTAACACAATAAAAGACACCGAATTAAACTTTCAGCGCAAAAAAATAAGTAATTTTGATGAAGAGCAGGCCGAAATAATCAGCAAGCGCATAATACATAAAATTACAACCCATTTTGCCAATCATCTTAAAGACAGTGACACCATGGTTGATGAGAGCATCGAATGGATTGAAAAAGTCTTTCAGATTGAAAATACTACAAAATGAGTAAAGCCATACGAATAGGCACCAGAGACAGCGAGCTTGCACTGTGGCAGGCACACACCGTAGAAAAAAAACTGAATGAACTTGGATATGCTACAGAAATTGTAGCTGTAAAATCTACAGGCGATGTTATACTCGATGTCCCGCTGTACGAATTTGGCATAACAGGCATTTTTACCAAAACGCTTGATGTTGCCATGATAAAAGGCGAGGTAGATATTGCGGTACACTCTATGAAAGATGTACCTACCGCCCTGCCAAAAGGCATTGTACAGTCGGCGGTATTAAAGCGCGCCCATACTGAGGATGTACTGGTACATAAAGGCGACCTCAGTTTTCTAAACAATATTGGCACTATAGCTACAGGCAGCCTGCGCAGGCAGGCACAGTGGCTTAACCGCTACCCTAACCACGCAGTAACCGACCTGAGAGGCAATGTTAACACACGCCTGCAAAAGCTACAGGACAATAACTGGAACGGTGCCATATTTGCGGCTGCCGGGCTGGAACGCATAAACCTGCTGCCGGACAATCATACCAAACTCGACTGGATGATACCCGCGCCAGCACAGGGAGCAATGGTTGTTGTAGCTATGGAAAATGACTGTTACAGCAGGGAAGCTACCGCCAAACTTAACCACAGTGAAAGCGAAACCTGCACTTTTATAGAAAGACAGTTCCTTAAAAAACTGGAAGGGGGCTGTACCGCACCCATAGGCGCACTGGCTCAGTTTTATAAAGGGAATATAAGGTTTGAGGGTGCTTTGCTTTCGCTTGACGGGAAACAGAAGTTACATATAGAAAAATCATTACCGATAGATGCTGATTTTTCAGACTTTGGCATCGAGTGTGCAAAGGAAATCCTTGATAACGGTGGCACAGAACTTATGGTATCTATACATAAAGAAATAGGGGTTAAAAACAGTTAGTATAAAGAGTATAAATAGTGATAATATTCATCTATTTTTACTCTTTATTATATAACTTCTCTAATGTAAATGGAAAATAAAGTCTGCATATTATCAACAAAAAAACTTCGCCCGGGGCAGCGCCAATACCTGCTCAATGCCGGGTTTAGCGTTATTGATGCCGACTTTATAAGCGTAACACCTAGGGAGTTTAATACCCGAAAAATAAACAACTGCCTGATTTTTACCAGCCAAAACGCACTTAAGAGCTTTATGGAAAACAAAAAGTGGGCAGACTACCTGGATAATAAAACCTTTTGTGTTGGTGTCAATACAAAAAAGGCGTTAGAGTCGGTAGGTTTTATTGTTACCGCTTCGGCAGATTATGCAGCAGACCTTGCTAAAATAATAATACGTGACTACAGCCATGAGTGCTTTACTTTTTTTTCGGGAAGCCTTCGGCGGGATGTGCTACCTGTAATGCTGGATGAAGCGGGTATAGACTTTAATGAGTTTGAAGTATATCAAACCATACTTACTCCCCATAAAATAAACGCAGATGTTGACGGGGTGCTTTTTTTTAGCCCATCAGGCATTAAAAGTTACCTGAAAAAAAATAAAATTGGTAAAAAAATGTGCTTTTGCATAGGCACTACCACAGCCGAAGCACTTGAAAACACTACAGAGAACATTGCTGTGGCAAGCAGGCCTACGCTGGAAAACGTGATAATAAAGTGCATTAAATATTATAAATCAAAATAAAGCTGAAAGCCCCAAGGCCTTTTCAGGATATAAAAGCAAAATTACATGAGCATAAAAAACGATCTTTTTTTAAAAGCATTACGAAACGAACCTGTAGAAAGACCACCGGTATGGATGATGCGCCAGGCAGGGAGGTACCTGCCGGAGTTTAGAGCGTTGAGAGATAAATATGATTTTTTTACACGCTGCCAAACCCCGGAGCTGGCCTCAGAAATTACGGTACAGCCTATACGCATAGTTAAGCCGGATGCTGCTATATTATTTTCGGACATATTGGTAGTACCACAGGCTATGGGCATAGAGGTGCTTATGAAAGAAAATATAGGTCCATTTTTACCAAACCCTATACGCACGGCGCAGGATGTAGAAAAGGTACGTGTACCGGACATTCATGAAACGCTGGGTTATGTTATGGATGCCATAAAAATGACCAAAGAAATGCTGAATGATGAAGTTCCACTTATTGGTTTTGCGGGTTCGCCCTGGACAATATTCTGCTATGCGGTAGAAGGTAAAGGCTCTAAAAGCTTTGATACGGCTAAAGGATTTTGCTTTTCGCAACCCGAAGCGGCTCATGCACTTCTGCAAAAAATAACCGATACAACCATAGCTTATCTTAAAGAAAAGGTAAAAGCGGGTGTAAATGCCGTACAGATATTTGACAGTTGGGGCGGTATGCTTTCTCCTGTTGACTATCAGGAATTTTCATGGAAATACATCAACCAGATTGTAGAAGCGTTAGCTCCTGAAACCCACGTAATTGTATTTGGTAAAGGCTGCTGGTTTGCACTTAATGATATGGCACAGAGCAAAGCTTCTGCACTTGGGGTTGACTGGACGTGTTCTCCAAGAAATGCACGCTACCTGTCGGGGGGTCGTATAACACTACAGGGTAATTTTGACCCAAGCCGATTATTGTCGCCTATACCTACCATTAAAAAAATGGTGCACCAGATGATAGATGAATTTGGCAAGGATAATTACATTGTAAACTTAGGGCACGGCATATTGCCTAATATCCCGGTAGATCATGCCAAAGCATTTATAGATGCGGTAAAAGAATATAAGTAGGAAGTTTACAGTTAACGGTTATCAGCCATTGCGCTGCTTTGCCGTTAATTGTTTACCGTTAACTCATATAAAATGAAAGATAAGTTTTACGCATACATACAACAATTACAGGACACTATAACTTCTAAACTGGAAGAAGTTGACGGCAAAGCCAAATTCCGGCAGGATTTATGGGAACGCCCCGAGGGTGGCGGTGGGCGCACCCGCGTAATTGAAAACGGAAACGTTTTTGAGAAAGGCGGCGTAAATATTTCGGCAGTGCACGGGCCATTGCCAAAGGCAATGCAAAGCTATTTTAATGTAGAAGATGTCGATTTTTTTGCCTGTGGGCTGAGTTTGGTTATCCACCCTAAAAATCCTTTTGTGCCTACGGTGCATGCTAACTGGCGTTATTTTGAAATGTATGATAAGCAGGGGAATATTATAAACAGTTGGTTTGGAGGCGGTCAGGATTTAACACCCTATTACCTGTTTGATGAAGATGCTGTACATTTTCATCAAAACTGCAAAACAGCCTGCGATAAGCATGATGCTGAATTTTACCCGCTGTTTAAAAAGCAATGCGATGAATATTTTTGGAACGACCACCGCAATGAAGCAAGGGGCATAGGCGGTCTGTTTTTTGACCACTGCAAAGCTACCGACAGTTTCAGCATGGAGCAATGGTATGATTTTGTTACCGAAGTAGGCAACAGTTTCCTTGAAGCGTATGTTCCCATTATTGAGAAGAGAAAAGACATTGCTTACACGCCTAAAAACAGGACATGGCAGGAAATTCGCCGTGGTCGTTATGTAGAGTTTAACCTGGTGCATGATAAAGGCACATTATTTGGACTGAAAACTAACGGACGCATAGAAAGCATATTGATGAGCCTTCCGCCACATGTGCAGTGGGTGTATGACCATCACCCTGAACCGGGCAGCGAAGAGGAAAAGTTAATTAAGGTATTAGCAAAACCAGTAAATTGGGTATAGAAAAATACATAGTACCAGTGTTTTTTTCAGTTGGTTGTTTTGCACAAACCGATACCCTACGCAATGAATATATTGAAACATATCCGACTAAAATTTCAACACAGCTCTTTATACTTAACACCTCTAACGACTTTCAGATTAATTACAAAGAAGAGGACATAAGGCTGGATCTCGTGCCTAATAAAAGAACTACCACCGGAATATCAGTACAATATGATATTATATCATTTAGCATAGGTTTTGCCCCTAAATTTTTTGATGATAATAAAAATAATAAAGGCTCCAGGATGAACTCTTACAGCTTTAGCTTCTTCCCGGGTAAATGGATGCTGAATTTTAATTTTATAGATCAAAAAGGGATTTCACTTGTAGCGAATAATGGATTCGAACAGTACTACCCCGGACTAAAAACATTAAAAATAGGTGGTACAGCATCTTATGTTTTCAATAAAAATTTCTCATTCAGGGCATTGTCCTTTCAGAGTGAAAGACAACTTAAAAGTGTTGGCAGCTTTGCACCATTGCTAAGCTATTACTATACACAGATTAATGGTAATAACACTGAAGACCTGAAGGGTAAAACGCATTATATAGACGTTGCACTTTCGCCATCTTACTATTACAACTGGATAATTGCAAAAAAGATAGTTGTAGGCGGAGGAGCCTCATTAGGTGCAGGATTCACAAATACGGTAGATGAAGATGTAAACTATACTTCATTCCTTACACAGGCATTTGCAAGCATCTCGTTAGGATATAACTCTGATACGTTTTATGGCGGCATATTCTCTAAAGCTACTGCCTCTAACCGCCGTGCAGAAAAAACGATAAGTATAGACGATGTTATGAGCTATGGTACACTATTTTTTGGCTACCGCTTTGATGCTCCTGACCTGCTTACCCGCGAAACAGAAAAAATAAAGGAAAAAATTAAATTATAAAATTAAATCCCATGTTCCCAATACACAGAAACAGAAGATTAAGAACTAACGATTCCATACGCTCACTTGTACGCGAAACAATACTTACCCCTAATGATTTTATGTTCCCCATGTTTATTGCTGAGGGAACAGGTGTAGAAGTGCCAATACCTTCTATGCCGGGTATATACCGCCGCTCTGTAGATCTTACTATTAAGGAGGTTAAAGAATTGTGGGACCTTGGTATTAAAGCTGTGAATATTTATGTAAAGGTTGACGATAAATTAAAAGACAATTCAGGGAAAGAAGCCTGGAATCCTGACGGGCTTATGCAACAGGCCATTAAAGCCATTAAAGATGCTGTGCCGGAAATGGCGGTAATGCCCGATGTAGCGTTAGACCCCTACTCTATATACGGACATGACGGTATTGTAGAAAACGGGCAGATTATTAACGATGCTACCGTAGATGCGCTTACCCGCATGAGTGTGAGCCATGCAGATGCAGGAGCCGATTTTGTAGCCCCAAGCGATATGATGGACGGGCGTGTACTAGCTATTCGTAAAGCACTTGAGGAAAGTGGGCATCATAATGTGGGTATTATGAGCTATAGTGCAAAATATGCATCATCATTTTACGGACCGTTTAGGGATGCACTCGACAGTGCCCCTGGATTTGGCGATAAAAAAACCTATCAGATGGATTATGCTAACCGTATTGAAGCTATTAAAGAAGCCCTGCATGATGTAGAGGAAGGTGCTGATATTGTTATGGTGAAGCCGGGCATGGCATACCTTGATATTGTTAGAGAAGTAAAAAATGCAGTTAATGTACCAGTTTCTGTGTATCAGGTGTCGGGAGAGTATGCTATGGTAAAGGCGGCAGCCGAAAAAGGTTGGCTGGACCATGACAGGATTATGATTGAGCAGCTACATTGTATTAAACGTGCAGGGGCAGATATTATATCGACCTATTTTGCAAAAGAAGCCGCTATTATACTGAATAAATAAAAACCATCATGAAAAGTTTACCAGCCCTATTTATTATACTATTCCTTATTTCCTGTAAGAACGAGGAGAAAAAAGAACCATTATATCCAAAGAGTAGTACTCAGGTAAATGAAGGGGCAGGGGCAGAAATGACCGCTTCAGAAAAATTAGGGCAGGAACTTTTTAACGGTAAAGGCAACTGCCTTTCCTGCCACAAGCCTGAACAGAAAGTTATTGGTCCCAGCATAAAGCAAATTGCCGAAATATATAAAAAGCAAAATGCTGATATGGTTACCTTTCTTAAGGGTAAAGGTGAACCTATTGTTGACCCATCGCAATATGATGTTATGAAAACCAATTTTTATATTACCAAGCATTTTAGCGATGAAGAGCTAAAAGCACTTGAGGATTATTTTTATTATCACTTAAAATAATTTTCACTGCGAGTGCAAGGAAACGAAGCATGGCAATCTCTTTCTCTCATGCCTTTTTTGGCTACTTCCGCCTACCCCTCTTTATGCAGTAAATATTGCTCCTGCGGCGCTCCCTGCTCTTCGTTGCCAAACTTATCCAGCTTTTTCAGCATATTTTCCATAACCTTAAATTTAAGGTGGTCGCCTTCGGCATCAAGGGTAATAACAGAGCCTGAATCATCCCAGGTAAAATCACCTTTTAAAATCCTTGGCTGTTTATCTATACCCAATGCTTCAAGGGTTAGGGTATAAGTGTTATCGTTCTCTATTACAAGGGTATGTTTGTAGCCATCACATCCTTCCCAGCAGGGCAGCGTGCCTGTATATTTGCCAGCCCAGTCTAAAGCGTTCTGACTGTTGTGCATATCAGGCATCGTTTGACTTTTAGCATCCATTTTGTCTTCATGCTGATTTTGTGAATCAGCGGCTTTTTTATCATCTTTGCAGCCTGTTAAGCACATAGCTAACGAGAGGCACATCACAAGTAAGCTTTTCATAGTAAAAATTTAACTTAAAGGTACGGTATAATCCTAAAAGACAGTAGTAAAGAAATGAAAAAAGACATAATTATTCCTAAGGTAGAAAATGTTTATATAGCGGCTATGCAGGAGTGGAATGACGATTTTATGCAGAATACATGGTACGCCTACTTGGTAAATGACAGTGTTGATAAACTGGAAACCGTTATGGTAGTTTCTAAAGCGGCGGGTGTAATTGATGGGGAAGAACGTAAAACATCTATGCTACGCCATGCCTTTACAGAAGTATTACCCGATACCGCCGTAAAAATAGAAATGATTGAAGATAGTGTACTGGTTCTTGACAACAGCTTTATGGTTACCTTTTTTATAGGCAATACACTTTACGATAAAAACTATGTTTTTAGGGCAGGTACTATACGTGAAGATAACGTACAGGAGCTGCCTGTTATATTTAAAGACGGGATATTAGTTAAATAACCCTTAGTTTTTATTTAATAATGCGCCTACCTTTTCGGCACAGGCTTCAACGCTGTCCTTCCGGGTATCTATCGCTATGCTGTTGCCATTGTATGGCTCATAGATATTTATATTGTTAGCCGAAAACAGTCCTACTGTAGTTGCACCTGCTGCAGATGCTAAATGCATAATACCGCTGTCAGCACCTATAAAAACAGCAGTATTGGCTATTACCGCCCCTATTTCCCTTACATCATTACTGTAAAAAGTAGGTGCTTTAAAACCTATTTGCGATACATTTTCTTTAGGTAAAACCTCTATTATGTTATAATCAGGAAACTGCTTTTGCAGCAATGCATAAAAAGGCTCCCACCATTCAGGCGAATGGCACTTGCGCCCTGTGGCATAAGTAAATATACAAATGGTTTGTTTATCGTTTTTAACAAGCTCATTAAGCACTTTTTTACCGTTAGCCAGTTCATCCTCACTTAGTTTCAGGTCAAGCACGGGCATGGGGTTATCTTTGGGTGTAAGCCCCATAGCAGTAAGGTATTCCCTAAAGTCATACACGGGCAGTTTTGCAATATGGCAATAGTCATCATGCCCTTCTAACGCACACTGGGTATAATCGCCAAAATATTTACGTTTAGATCTTGAGAGCCCTGTAGATATCCTGCCCGATGATGATGTTTTACATAC
>JBQGDD010000046.1:0-22035 GCA_052038845.1 Dyadobacter sp.
AATAACGCTCTTAACCAATTATGGTCGAAACCTGTTACTAATTTTGTTACTCCTAAAATAAATTTATCTTTAAAGTTCTCACTCCATTTTAGTTCTCTATAATAAGCTGAAAGCTCATAGTTCCTAAACCTGTGGTAGTCGATTTTATTATCCGTTTTTTGTAATTCTTGTTTTATAGTTCTAAGTGTTCTACGATCACAGTCTGAAAGTTTTGAAATCTTTAAATTATCAAAGAAAGCTATTTTATTAAATAAACTTCTTTTTAAATTAATCGTTTCAACTTGTGTGCTAATAAAAGAAACGGATTGTTCAAATTGACAAAGTTCAAAAGATAAAGACTTAGCTCTCGCAGACTCAAAATCAACTCTTCCGTTAAAAACAGATTCATAGAAGTTTAAATCAGATGCTGAGAAATTATTACAGTTGTAGAAATTAGTTATTTTGTTAAATAGGCACTTCGTAAATTCACAAGTATTGTAAAAACTTGTGTTTTCAAACTCTACAGAGTTGAATTTACATTTATTAAAAATCGTTGATTTGTAAGGTAATACCCAATGTTCACTATCCTCGGTAAAAATAGTTTTAAAAAAAGATGTGTGGTTTAAAAAATTATTACCTATAAACTTCGAATTACAAATCCAAGAATCACTGAAAATTATATCAGAAGAAGAATTACCTTTCTCTAAGCCAAATAGATTATTAGAAAAATTAAAATAACTTCCCCTGTGATTTATATTAAAGAAATTAAAATTTTCAAAAATACAATTGTTAATATCTATCTTTGTATGCAATGGATTCTCAGCCTTTTCATATTCACTGATGAATTTAAAAGTACTTATTTTTGTATGCTTAATGCTAAATGCTTCTAATGATAAAATATTTTTAAGAGATAGTTTCTTTAATTTACAATCTTCAATTTCAAAGTCATCGTTAAAACTACAACCTTTAAATATTAGAGTAAAATCTTCTCGTTTAAGACTGTGAATTAATACTTTTTTTTCGAATACACATTCTTCAAAGGATATGTAGTTCTGCTGAATTGTTTGTAAACAGTCAAGATATATGTCTGTAGTAATTACTTTTTTATAAAGTCTATTTTCTTTTAAAGACGACAATTCTCTATATAAATCAATATCATCCATATGTATTATTTTAATCTAAAATAACAAAAAAACCCGGCACATCAGCACCGGGTCTATTTTCTAAAATCTATTATCTCAGTACTCTCTTCTAATTAATCCGGTACTTTTGCCGCTTTCCAGTATTCTATAATTTTTCGTACTATTTCGGTATATTCGTCATAATCGGTAATTTTTGTAAAGAAACCCTGTGCCGCTTTTTTGTAGGCCGTTTTTATAGTTTCGGGGTCGTTTGCGGTACTGAAAAATATATAGGGTACAGTTTTATCGTGCAGGTCAGCATCTGCCAGTACCAGGTCGCGCAGCTCATAACCGCTCATTTTAGGCATATTAATATCAGAGAATATTAAAAAAGGTGTTACCTCTGGTCTTCTTAGGTATTCCATTACCAATGTACTGTCAGGCAGTATGATTACCTCATTGCCATATCCTAAGTCATCTATTACCTCTTTAAGTATTTCACCGTCTTCCCGGTCATCTTCAATAATAATTATCTGTCCATCCTTCTTCATGTTCCAATCCGGTTTAAGAATTTATATGCCATAAATATATAAAAAAAAATCAAAAAAATACCGGCACGTCTGTACCGGTACTGTATGTAAAATCTATAATCTGTTATTTCAGTTTACACTACTGAATTTAGTCATTCAGTTTCAGTACTGCCATAAATGCTTCCTGAGGTATCTCTACATTACCCACCTGGCGCATACGCTTTTTACCTTTTTTCTGTTTTTCAAGCAGTTTACGCTTACGCGATATATCACCACCATAACATTTTGCAGTAACGTCTTTACGCAATGCCTTAATAGTTTCGCGGCTGATAACCTTAACGCCAATAGCCGCCTGAATAGGAATATCAAACTGTTGGCGTGGAATAAGCTCTTTTAGCTTTTCGCACATTTTTTTACCTATGTTATAGGCGTTATCTGCGTGTATCAGTGCTGAAAGTGCATCTACCACCTGTGCATTAAGCAGTATATCTACCTTTACAAGGTTTGAAGTACGCATCCCGATTGGCGAATAATCAAACGAGGCATAACCTTTAGATACGGTTTTAAGCCTGTCATAAAAATCAAATACTATCTCTGCCAAAGGCATATCAAATGTAAGCTCTACACGCTCTGGCGTTAAGTAAGTCTGGTTTGTTATAATACCCCTTTTCTCGATACAAAGGCTCATTACCTGCCCCACAAAATCACTTTTGGTTATAATGGTAGCTTTAATATACGGCTCCTCTACATGGTCCAGCTTAGATGGTTCAGGCAGGTCGCTTGGGTTATTTACTATAATTGCTATTTCGGGTTCTTTTTTAGTATAGGCAAGGTAAGACACGTTAGGAACGGTAGTAATAACCGTCATGTCGAACTCACGCTCAAGGCGTTCCTGTATAATTTCCATGTGCAGCATCCCTAAAAACCCGCAACGGAAACCAAAGCCAAGTGCCGCCGAACTCTCCGGCTGGAATACCAGCGAGGCATCATTTAGCTGTAGTTTTTCCATTGAATTACGCAGTTCTTCGTAATCCTCTGTATCAACAGGGTAAATACCTGCAAATACCATTGGTTTTACATTTTCGAAACCGCCAATCATGTTTTTGGTTGGGGTTTTGGCATCGGTAATGGTATCCCCTACTTTTACCTCCCTTGCTTCCTTAATTCCGGAAATAAGGTAGCCTACATCGCCTGTTTTTACTTCCTGCTTTGGTACCTGGTTAAGTTTCAGCGTACCTATTTCATCGGCAAAATATTCTTTGCCGGTTGCCATAAATTTAATTTTCTGCCCTTTTGTTATAGAGCCGTTTATTACCCTGAATATAACTTCTATACCCCTAAACGGGTTATACACAGAATCAAAAATAAGTGCCTGCAAAGGTTCGTCTTCCACGCCTTTTGGCGCAGGGATGCGCTCTATAATGGCTTCGAGTATTTTATCTACCCCAAGTCCAGTTTTTCCACTGGCGGGTATAATATCTTCCAGTTTGCAGCCCAATAAATCTACAATGTCATCGCTTACCTCTTCGGGGTTGGCACTTGGCAGGTCTATTTTATTAAGCACAGGTATTATTTCAAGGTCGTTTTCAAGTGCAAGGTACAGGTTAGATATGGTTTGTGCCTGTATGCTTTGTGCGGCATCTACAATAAGCAGTGCGCCCTCGCACGCCGCTATAGAGCGGGATACCTCATAAGAGAAATCTACGTGCCCGGGGGTATCAATAAGGTTTAGGGTATATTTTTCGCCATTGTGCATATAGTCCATCTGTATAGCATGGCTCTTAATGGTAATACCCCTTTCGCGCTCCAAATCCATATTGTCAAGAAGCTGTGCCTGCTGCTCGCGTGCTGTTACGGTTTGCGTAGCATCAAGAAGTCGGTCTGCCAGGGTACTCTTACCATGGTCAATATGGGCTATAATGCAAAAATTCCTTATGTTCTTCATCTTCGTTATTATCTTATTGCGGGCGTGCCCGTTATAGCCACTGTAAAGGTAGCCAGATTAATCGGCAAATATAATTAAAGTTAGCGAGTTGCAAAGTGGTAGTACAGCTAATTTAAAGGTGTACTGCTAAATAAAAAATGCACATGTGGGGGCAACATGTGCATTATATAAAACAGCCTAGCAATTAAGGTTGGATTACCTTAGTTTTTAAATTTTAAGGACTGCAAACTAACAAAATATTTTTCAAACACCTGATGTTTATTATGTTATATTTTATCTGAAAATAAAACTTTTTTAACTTTATGTTATGAAATAAATCCTCAGGAATTGTCAGACTGATGCCATTCTGCAAAAGATGTTTCTGTTTCCTGTAATTTTAAAGAAAACAGGGTAATCCCTTCAGGAAGCCTATTTTTAATTTTCTGGGCAAAATCTATTACCATATTTTCGCTTGTGGGCTGGTAATCTACAAGTATTACATGGTGTTCCCTGTTTTTCAGTTCCTGTGCCAGCTCTACGTGTGGAGTGTTTTTATTAAAAACTGTAGCATGGTCAAAAACATCTACTATTTCTTCTCTCACAATTTTTTTAAGGTCGCCAAAATCAATAACCATTCCGTATTTCACATTATCAGTATCTGTTATAGGTGTACCAATAACTGTAACCGATAGCTTGTAACTGTGGCCATGCACATTTTTGCATTTACCGTCATACCCGTAAAGTGCATGCCCGGTTTCAAAAGTAAACTGCTTTGTAATCCTTATCCTGCTCATTTCAATATATTAGAGTGCAAATTTACTAAATAAAACCCACGGTTGTAATTTGTTGAAAATGTATTGGTTTTCCAATTATCTTTGCTCGCTTTTTAAAAAGACAGGACTATGTGCGAAACAGCGTTAAACCCACTCTATGAAAAGGTTATAGAAGACCTGATGGAGCAGCAGTACAGTGTAATTGAGGATTTTTTTTCTGTAGAGGAAGTAACCGCACTGCGTGAAAGCCTCCTGGCTAAATATGAAGACGACAGGTTTAAAAAGTCTGCAATAGGTAATTTTGTAAATGAAGTAGTTGTAGAGGCTGTAAGGGGCGATTTTATTTTTTGGCTTGATGAGGCAAAAATCAACGATGCAGAAAAAACCTTTTTTTCAAAGATTAACGATTTTACCAGTTACCTTAATCGCACCTGCTTTATGGGGATAGCCGAAAAAGAATTTCATTATGCTATATACCCCGAAGGGACTTTTTACAAAAGGCACCTGGACACCTTTCAAAACGACAGCAGCAGAAAGCTATCCATAGTATGCTATCTTAACAATGAAGACTGGCTGCCTGAATATGGAGGGGAACTTACAATTTATACAAATAAAGAAAATATTGAAATTCCTGTAAGCATATACCCTATGCAGGGCAGGATGGTTGTTTTTGAAAGCCAGGTTTTAGAACATGAGGTAAAGCCCGTTAAAACCGAACGTTTAAGCATAACAGGCTGGCTTAAATCGAGAAGTGACATAGTACTGTAAATTTTGTTAAAAAATAAACATAGATAATCCATTTTGTTAATTTATTTGTTATTAATGTAAAAAAATTGTTAATGATAAAATTGTGGGTATATTTGTTAATACGCTTTGTATTTAAAAATTAAATAATTAACTAAATACTGTATTAATGAAAATAAAATTACCTCACTATTTTCTTGGGCTGTTTAGTGTATTGTCTTTCAATGCGCTGTATGCACAGGACTTTGAACATTTAGAAATTGCAAGCGGCTATAACCACGATGTTATTGCCAACGGCGTTAATCTTGCGAGTGCATCTACCACTATTGGGGTAGATAATGCAAACTTTGCATTTGTAAGTAACGATTTCCAAGCTAACTCAAGTGCAACCCCACCATCATACGGGCTGCCTGTTTCCGGACTGATAAACAGTGCTGCTACAACAGGACTGAGCTATCAGTTAGCTGATTTTAGCAGTAATAACTCCCTGCGGATACATGGGACCGCAACACCTAATCCTGTAACTGAAGGAACACTTACATTTGCCAATCAGGTTACGGCAACTAAACTATACCTGCTTACCACTTCTGGCAGTGGTACATCTACCATTTCAGTTACAATACATTTTACTGACGAAACTACACAGGTTATTACAGGCTCTACAGTGCCGGATTGGTATAACAGCACCGTTTTACCCGTTGCAGCTTCAGGATTTGGGCGTGTAAACAGGGCAAACAGCGTATTAGAAAGCCCGGCAGGCAACCCCAGGATGTATCAGTTAACTTTAAATATTTTACCTGAAAACCAGCCAAAAACAATTGAAGGCATCCATGTGCAAAAAACATCAACTGCTGAAGGCGCAGTAAATATTTTTGCAGTAACGGCAGAACTTTTACCAAGCTGCCCCTCTCTTATAAACTTAACATCTGTTTCGGGCGTTGATAATGGTACTGTAAACTGGGAACTGCCTGTAATAATACCTTCAGATGGTTATGACTATTATTTTAATACTACCGGGGTTGCACCTGACGATGAAACTGAACCTACAGGAAACGTAGCGTCAGACATAACAACTATAGAGATGAATGATCTCACAATAGGACAACAATATTTTGTATGGGTACGCTCTAACTGTGGCGATGATGATAAAGGGTCGTGGCAGCAAACCTCGTTTACCACAGGTCAGCTATCGGTAACTTATACCGATGGCGACATATCAACTTTATACAATATCACTGTAAACACAGGCTCAACAACTACCTGTCCTGGGGTACTTTCGGTTGAAGTACCTGAAGGATACCAGATAGCATCACCAGCCACAGCATATAACATGACTGCTGCTGACGGAGCCTGGAGAGCAGAACAACGCAGTTTACTATATTGTACCACATCAAATACTGGTGAAACAAGTGTATATTCCGGCAATGGAAATTCTGCTGGTGTAATAAATTACAGCCGCTCAAATATTGGTATTGCAAATGGTTTAACCGGCACTGTTGAATTTGAAATGAGAGCCTGGAGAACATGGGGCACAGTAGGTAATGCATGCAGCACAAATTATAATAAAGTTGACAACAATACCTGGACCGTAACCATAACGTATGAATGTGTAACACCAGACACACCGGAAGCAACTGATCAGGCTTTTTGTTACGGTGCAACAGTAAGCGAGCTACAGGCAACAACAGGCTATGAAGATGCTGAGTTTGTATGGTATTTAACCGAAGCAGGCGGTGAGCCACTGAGTGCTGATGCTGAACTTGAAGCAGGCACTTACTATGTAGCACAACGCAGGTTTACTTGTGAAAGTGAAAGACAGGCTGTAACAGTAACAATGAATAATCCTGTTGCCCCGGTTGCCGATGCACAAACAGTATGTTATGGTACTACTATAGGCGAATTAAGCATCGAGACTGCTGAAGGTGCAACCGTACACTATTATGCAACTGCAACAGAAGATGAACTGCTTACTGAAGACCAGGTACTTGAAACAGGCTCATATTATATATCGCAAACTGTTAACGGCTGTGCGAGCGAAACTGTTGAAGTAGCGGTTACGGTTACTATGGTAAATGCCCCTGACACTGTAACAGAACAATATTTATGTGAAGGTGCAACAGCAGGTGAGCTATATGCGGAAGCAGATGAGAACGGAACGATACAATGGTATATGGATGCCGAAGGCAGTGAACCAATTGATGCTTTTTATGTAGTTGTAGACGGAACTTATTATGTATCTCAGATGGTAAACGGATGCCAGAGCGAAATAACTGAAATAACCGCTACTGTCAATGCAATACCTGCCGCTCCTGAATCACAAGGAGTTCAGGAATTTAATAACGGTGACACTTTTGATGCATTAGAAGTATCACTTAATGAAGGAGCAGTGGCAAACTGGTATGTTATGGACGAATCTGAAAACTATATTAGTGTAGGCAATGATACGGTACTTGAGGATGGGGCTACTTATTATGTATCTCAAACTCTTTTGGGATGCGAAAGCGAAGTAACAGCAATTACTGTAAACGAGATACTATCTAATACAAGTTTTGATTTCAGATACCTGACAGCATATCCAAACCCGGTTTCAGACGTGTTAACGATATCTAATAACGAGATTATTACAGGTGTAACTGTTACAAACCTTTTAGGACAAACTGTATATACCAAATCTACAAATACTGAAACTGTACAGGTAAATGTAGCCAGCCTTGCTAAAGGCACCTACATAGTACAGATACAGAGTGAAGGCAAATCTGCTTCTATGAAAATAATAAAGCAATAAGTAAAAACTAATAGATTTAAAAAAGGGTTTAGCTTTCGCTAAACCCTTTTGCTATTAAATTATTTTTTAAACTTTGACAGAGCAGATTTTGTAGTCTCTGAAAGTACCAGCCTGCCGGATATTTTTGCATTATCTATGAGTAATGAATCCCATTCCTCTGTACCCTTCCACAGCAGTTTTTTCATAGCCTGTAAGGCTTCGGGATTGTAGCCTGCAAGTTTATTGCTCAGTATGTCTACTTCTTTATCCAAATCGGCAGTGTTCTCAAAAACTTTAGCATACAGTCCTTTTTCCTTTGCCCAATAAGCATTCTTCCATTCATCTGCCGCTATAGTCATTTCAGCCAAAGCTGCTTTACCCATTTTTCTTTCAACTGCAGGCGCTATAACAAAAGGACCGATACCTATTGTAAATTCAGAAAGCTTAACAGCGCTGTTTACATTTGCAAGCGCATAATCGCAGGCAGCAGCAAGACCTACCCCACCACCAACTGCCTTACCGTGAATGCGCCCTACAATAAGTTTAGAGCAGCTACGCATAGCATTAATTACATTTGCAAACCCCGAAAAAAAGTGAGTACCCTCATAAAGGTTTGATATTTCGAGTAACTCATTAAAAGATGCCCCGGCACAAAACGCCTTTTCCCCTTCGCTTTTTAAAATAATTACATTTACATCATTATTATTGCTTAATGCATTAAGCTCATCTGTTAGACGCTGCAAAAGCTGGGAGGGAAAAGAGTTACTTGCAGGATGTCCAAACTCTATTGTTGCAATTTTATTTTGTATGCTGGTATATAAAGAACCGTTTTCTCTTTGTGTAACATTCATAATTTAAAATTTAGGGTAAAAATAAAGCAAATAGTAAAAAAGTGAAATCTTTTTACAAAGTTTGTAATTTGGCTGTTGCATTATGAAAAGTAAATATACTATATTTGCTTCCACAATTTGGGGATGTAGCTCAGCTGGCTAGAGCGCTTGCATGGCATGCAAGATGTCGTGGGTTCGACTCCCATCTTCTCCACTAAACACAAACAACGCTATTCTAAGTGGCTTTGTTTTTATATCTCTCAAATTAGATAGTTATATATCTATTGTTTTAAAAATATTCATTTAATAATAATCAAAGATTATGAAAATATTCCTAACCTAATAGTGAGTATTCTCTATAATATATAAACAAAATGATAGAAAATCCTATTAACTTTAGATTTATTTTTCTTGTATTGGTAATTATTTTTTGCTCTTGCAGTAGTAGCGATGATCAACGGTCAATAGATAATATTAATTATAACTTAAGTAAGGTTAGCACACTACCGGCTCAGGTTAATGGATCAAATGTTACTCTGGGGTTAGAATTAACAGAAGTAGGGGAAAATATAAATGGAGTAGGTGTGTGTTACAGCACACAGCCTAATCCTACATTTCAAAATCAATCTGTAGGAGGTAATGCTTTTGAACCAGGACAGTATACGTTTGTTGCAACTGACTTACAATCTAATACAACATACTATGCAAAGGGATTCGCTAACCAAGGATCTATAGGGATACAGTACGGAAATGAAATTAGCTTTACTACTGGTAGTAATGTTACTACAAACAATGTAACTCATATTCATTCTAGAAAAGCAACACTAAATGGATATACAATCCCAAATTCAAGTAATTTGTCTAGCGCAGGTTTTGTCTATGGCACTTTACCTAACCCAACAATAAATAATACTTTAGTTACACAAACTATTGTAGGTGCAAGTAATTACTCAATAGAGATAGCTAGCTTATTACCTAATACAATTTATTATGTAAAAGCATATAATAACGGCACATATGGTGAGCAAGTTGAATTTAAAACGACAGGTTATACAGGTCCAGGAGGTGGTTATGTGGCATATGATAAAGGAGAGTTTACTGATGGTTGGAGGTATTTAGAGCTGCATCCTGTGAGTTTAGAATACAATTCTTATGCTATTGGCAGTAAATGGGGAGCAATAAATACTTTCCTATCAGGTACTTCATCACAAATAGGTACAGGTCTTGCAAATACTTCTTTAATAGCAAGCACAGCTTCTGAAGCAGACTGTGCTGCCAAACTTTGTCAAAACCTAGTTTTAAACGGATACTCTGATTGGTTTTTAGGTTCAAGTGAAGAAATGTTACTTGTTGTAAATTCACTTGCCCAGGCAGGTCATTCTTTTGGAGGAATGTGGACATCAACACAGGTAAATATGGATAATGCTTATACACTATTCCGACTAAGCTCAAGTGAACCATTTACAATCTCATCATTAAGCTATAAAGGTAGTAACAGATATGTTTATCCTCTTAGAAGATATTGATTAAGTCTTATAATTATCGGGTTCAACTGCATCTTCTCCACTTTAAAACCATAACCATATTTAAAACGGTTGTGGTTTTTTATGGCTTAACACTCATTAAGTAACACTACATTAATCTACCACACCTGTTTATTAATATTAGCATAATTTTCAGGTGCAGATTAATTAACCTTGCATTAATTTCTTTGCATCAAAATTTAATGATGCAAAAAAAATACTTATTATTTTGCCTGTCTATCCTACTTACAGGATGTACTTATGACAGGGATTTCCCTGAAACTAATGATGTAATTTCTAATCCTGACTATGAATTAGTACATTACTGGAACTTCAACGATTCATCAGATGAAGCTGCACTAATTACACCAACTTACACTAACGGCGGGGCTGCTTTAACCTATAACGGCAGTTATTTTGACAGTGTTGATGAAGGAACAGCAATAAACTCAAGAAATGATGATGATGCCGGTGCTGCATTAAGGCTTAGAAACCCGTCAGGTGAATTTATAATAAGCATACCTACTTCAGGGTACAAAGACATTATCCTAAACTATGCAGCTACCAGAACAGGAAGCGGTTCGCAGGCGCAATCAATATCATACACTATTGATGGCGTTAATTACATTCAGGATGGTTTAATACAGTCAGATTTTAGTATAACAGAGAATGGTTTTAACCTGATCAGTATAAACTTCGGTGACATAGAAGGTGCTGACAACAATGCAAATTTTAAGGTAAAAATTGAATTTGACGAAGCAAGCTCTTTAATATCAAATGGCAATAACCGTATTGACAATCTTACTGTTGACGGTATCCGTACAGAAAGCACTCCTGAACCAACAGAACCAAGTGAAGACCCAGATTTGTATTTGATGCATTACTGGAGCTTTAACGACAATTCTAACCTTAATACGCTAATAGCACCTACTACGGGTAACGGAAGTTTAGAGTATATGGGCAACTATTATGACTCTGTATCTCCGGGTTCTGATACTAACGCAAGAAATGATGATACGGCAGGTACTGCTTTACGTTTGCGTAATGAGTCGGGCGATTTTATAATTACTGCTCCTACCGGCAATTATAAAAATATCATACTTAAATATGTAACTACCAGAACAGGAAGCGGCTCACAAACACAATCTGTTTCCTACACTACAGATGGTGTTAACTATACACAATCGGGCATATCACAGTCAGAGTTTACTATCGAAGAGGACATTTACAGCCTGATAGAGGTAGACTTTTCAGGAATGCCTGCCGTAAATGATAATGAGAATTTTAAAATTAAAATCAGTTTTGATGCTCCAAGTGCTGTTATAAACAACGGTAATAATAGGATTGACAATATAACCATCGAAGGAAATACTCTATAATTTAAAATGAAGAAACTATTTTTTACACTATTTATATTTTGCATGGCAACACATGGTGGCTATGCACAAAAACCCATTAAGATAAAACCCGAACGTAAAATACATCTTTCAATTCCGGAACCATCTGATATATGTCTGCATCCTAACGGAAAGTCATTTTTTATAGTAAGCGATAATGGATTGTTATTTGAAACGGATCTTGAAGGAAAAGTTATAAGGCAGGCTGATTATAAAGGGCTGGACAGTGAAGGTGTTTATGCAAATGATAAATATGTATTTGTTGCAGAAGAATTTTCAAGAAAAATACAGGTTTTTGACATTGAGACCCTCAAGGTTATCAGGACAGTTTACCTGCCTTACAGCGGTGGCAGGAATAAGTCTTATGAAGCAATAACATATAATAAGACAAAAAACAAATTTGTCCTTTTAACTGAAAAAGACCCTATCTATCTTTTTGAACTTGATGATGACCTCAACATAACCAATCAGATTGATTTAGGTAATTTTTCCAGAGATGTATCGGCTGTAACATATTATAATAACCATATATGGTTTTTGGGCGATGAAGATATGACAGTGTATAAAGCTAACCCAAACACTTATGAAGTAATCAGTTCATGGAAGCTGCCTATTATTAACCCTGAAGGTATTGCATTTACTGAAAACGGAGAAATGGTAATACTTTCTGACGATATGGAACTACTTTACTACTTTCCTAATCCTGAAAAATAAACATGAAAAATTTTATATACATAAGCATATTCGTACTGGTTGGAACCATAACCTCAACAGCCCAGATTTCAATTTCTAACGGTAATCACATTGTAGAAATTTCAGGAGGTGTTTCCGGATATTATAATAACAGGCAGTTAAAAGAAACCAGCAATAACCAAAATAAAGACAGGTTTAAACTAAGGGATGCACAAATTCAGATTGAAGGGGGCATAAGAGATATTTGGGAATATGAAATACAGATGGACTTTGCAGATATGGCAGCAAACGATGTTAGCAGCGGAGGTATAGACCCTGAAAACCCGGGGCTAATGGATGCTTATGTGGTGTACAAAGGTTTAGACTGGTTTGATATAAAACTTGGCTATGGTAAAGTACCCTACTCCAGGAGTTCTCTGGTTCCTTTTGGGTTTACACCATACTGGCAGCGTGCAGAGTTGGTAAGGGGTAGCATGTTTAACAGGCGTGATGTGGGCATTACACTTTCTAAAAGTTTTTACAAACAAAGAATAAACATTACCGCAGGAGCTTATACCGGCTTAGGCGAAATATCCCTTAGCGGCGATAACGATGCCAGCGGCAACCTTGAATATATAGGGCGTGCCGATTTTTCATACCCTTCACGATTCAGGTATAGGGATATTGATGACAGGCATACGCCAATACCTATGTTTTCACTTGGGGTTAATGCAAGGTATGCAGATAAGTCCCTGCCAGAGGGAAGGTCTTTCCCTGCGCTTGCTACGGGTGAATATAATATGAAGGTAATAGATGGTAAAAAATACGCTTACGGATTAGATTTTGTTGTTCAGTATATGGGGTTTTCGGGTCAGTTTGAAATACACCAGATAAAAGGAGAGCCGCAAAGGCAGGGCGATCCGCTATTTTATGGCATCTCGGCAGAACAAAACGGCGGGTACTTTTTAGCAGGTGGCTACATAGGGCAGCTAAACTACTTTTTTAAAGACTGGAAAACTATTATCTCGGCAAGATATGAGGAGCTCGATTTATCTGATTTAGTACCGGGTAATTCCAGGCGGTTATCTTCTGCTGTTGCCTATCAGATTAATGGTTTTGACGCTATGATTAAATTTCAATACTTCAACATTTTAAAAGAAGAATCTATAGACCCTATACGATGGACTGAGCAGTTCAGGATAGGTTTACAGTTAAACTTTAAATAAATATAAATTTTAATAACCACAGAAAATGAAAAAAAGATTACAGTTATTTATTGGATTTCTTTTTGCCGGCATAGCTGCAAACGCACAGATAAGCAGTTTGCCCGCAACAGAAAGTTTTGACGGAAATTTTACAACAGGCAGCAATGTAGAATTTATAACCAACTGGACAGGAAACGATGTTAGTGCAAATAACAGGATTTTTAGGGATGAAACAGATTATAACTCTGCCCCTGCGGCATTATCTGTAATACCTACAGGTAGTTTTGACGGTGTTATTACCGCTAATTTAAACTTAAGTTCATACTCTTCAGTTTTAGTTTCAATGCAGGTAAAATCTATGCAAAATGGTACAGGAAGCCGCCCTACGTCTCTTACAGTAAGTACATCTGTTGATGGCGGTGCTACATGGATTGCCTCTCAGGTATTGGGAGAGTTTCCTAATACTAACCAAACTGAATTTACCAGCTTATCTTACAATATCCCTGCTGAAGCAAATAACCAGGCGGATGTATTATTAAGGTTAGATGTTCAAACAGGTACAGGCGGCACCGGCACAAGGGCAAAGTTAGTTATTGATGATGTAAACTTTACAGTATCAACAACTGCTGCTATATCTGCAAATCAAAACTCATTAAACCTAACTCAGGTGTTGGGATTTGCTTCTGCCGCACAGGAAATTGTAGTATCAGGTACAAACCTAATGGGCAATGTATCGCTATCGGTACCTTCCCCTTTCGAAATATCACTTAATGTAGAGGGAGATTATAGCCAAACCTTACAGCTTAATGAAGTTAACGGATTACTTGCTGAAACAACAGTTTATGTGCGCTTAAATAATTCTGATGAGGGTAGCATAATAGAAGATCTGATGATTACAAGTAATGGTGCTGAGTCTTTATCTATATCATTAATGGGTACAACTTTAGCCAGTTCTATAACAGCTCCTGATGCATTCAACCTTTCAGGGGGCACTTTTACCTTTAACCAATGGAGTGCTGAAGCTGAAGCGGGAACTTACCCTGCAAATATGGTTTTTTGGACGCACGAAGTTACTGACCCGTCTTCAGATGCACTTTTTATGGAAAATTACAACTGCTTATACAACCTTACAAGCCGTTCCCGTTTTAGCGGATTAGGAGAAGAAGGTATTGCTATGGTTAATACAGGTAACTCTCAATATGTTGGTGTTTGCGATGGCTCTGACCCAACACAAAGTTCAGGTGAAACTAATATGTATGGCAGGGCTGGCGCTGTTGTTATAGCTTTAAATACTACAAATAATGGAAACATTGTTGTTAACTGGACGGGAAGGACAATCAACCAGAATAACAGAATATATTCCCTTCGCCTACAGTATAAATTAGGCAATACTGATTTAAATTCTGGATGGATAGATATAGTATCTGAAAATGGAAACACAGAATATGTAAGCGGAGAAACAGGAAGCAGTGATACTTTTGAAACTACATTACCAGAAGCAGTAAACAACCAGGAAACAGTATTATTACGCTGGGTTTATAACCATGTTGACACTGGAGCTTCCGGAAGCAGGGCAGAAATTGCATTGGATGATGTTACAATAGCCGGGCAGACTTTAAGTACTAATGATTTTATATTTAATAACAGCTTTACTATTTATCCAAACCCGGTAAAGAACGGAAAACTTTATTTAAGCGAAACTGCAAATGTTAGTATTTATGATATTTCTGGAAGGCTGATGACTTCTTTAAAAGAGGTATCTGAAGTTAACACGCAAAGTTTTTCTAAAGGTCTATATATCCTGAAAACCGGAGACGGTAAAACTAAAAAGTTTATTGTAGAATAATAATTCAGCATTAATTAAAAAACAGGGGAATGGGTAATAAGCGCATTCCCCTGTTCTATTTTTGCTTTGACCGTAAACTGAAAGGTTTATACTATAAATATTTAATAAAACATTAGCAGGCTGTTACCCTATATACCTTATTTTTGCTGTGTTTTTATTTTCATTTTAAACCATTGCCTTTGGAGTTACATTACAAAAACATAAATATCAGCTATACCGATACAGGTAAAGGCACTGCCATTGTAATGCTGCATGGCTTTCTGGAAAATAAAACCATGTGGGACAGCTATGTGGCTGAATTTTCAAAAAAGTATCGTGTAATCACCATTGATCTGCTTGGGCATGGCAGCACAGGCTGTATAGGCTACATCCATACTATGGAAGATATGGCAGATGCTGTAAATTATGTTATACATGAATTGCGGATACGCAAAGTTATTGTAGTAGGGCACTCTATGGGCGGCTATGTAGCACTCGCTTTTGCAGAGCTATACCCCGATATGCTTAAAGGTATTGTTTTACAAAACTCTACGGCAAGGGCCGACAGTGATGAACGTAAAGTAAACCGTGACCGCGCCATTAAAGCCGTAAAAAGGGATTATACCAGTTTTGTAAGGCTCGCCATTGCCAACCTGTTTACTGAAGAAAACAGAGGGCGTTACAGTGAAGCTATAGAACAGTTGCGTGCAGAGGCGCTTAAAACACCTTTGCAGGGTATTGTTGCCGCACTTGAAGGAATGAAAGTACGCAAAGATCGTGAAGTAATATTGCACTTTGCACCATACCCAATAATGCTGGTACTGGGCAAAAAAGACCAAAGCCTTATATATGATGAGCATATAGACCAAACTGAAGGTACTAATGTAAAAGTAGTTACCTATGCTGACGGGCACATGAGCCATATAGAAAACCATGAAGATTTAAAAAAAGAACTGCATACTTTTTTAAGAAACTGCCATTAAGTACTAAAATCTTGCGAACTTGTGCATTGCGTATATTTTATATTTAATATAGTTATGCTTAACAAATGTTTAGTCAAAATGCATTTTAACGGTTATTTATGCATTTTATCTGATTTATTTTAAAAAACTTGCATACTCTACCAATTCACTATACTTTAGCCAATGAAAATAGCATTAGTAAATTAATTTTTACGGTATTTTTGGGGGCGGGAAAGGGAAAACTAAAACAGTTTTCCCTTTCCTATTTTATATTGGTTTCATATTTATTTTCACGCAATTACATCGGTAAATGTGTTTTTCAGCGATATTACAACACCCTTTATCTAAAACAGGTAATAATGCTTGCATAGCTTTTATTTACACAATACTTTAGCCACTGAAAATAGCATTAGTAAATTAATTTACGGTATTTTTGGGGGCGAGAAAGGGAAAACCAAAACGGTTTTCCCTTTCTTATTTTTTGGCTATACAGTAATTTTTAAGCAGCGATAAACAAATCTTAATGCCTAAACTACGGTTGTCGAATTAATGCATCTTTTTATCTAAAATAAACTATACTATTTGCATAGCAATATACAGCATTATACTTTAGCTACTGAAAATAGCTTTAGTAAAATTAATTTACGGTATTTTTGGGGGCGAGAAGGGGAAACCAAAACGGTTTTCCCCTTCTTATTTAAACAGAGGTTAAGTTTAGCTAATAATGGTGTATATAATACACAAAAAAAAGGGGAGCATATTGCTCCCCTTTTTAATACTTATTAGTAATATATTATTTTTCACTTGCATAGCGTCTTGCTACTTCTTCCCAATTTATTACTTTCCAAAAAGACTCTATATAATCAGGTCTTCTGTTTTGGTAATTTAGGTAATAAGCATGTTCCCATACGTCAAGCCCTAAAATAGGTGTTCCGCCACAGCCTACTTCCGGCATTAATGGGTTATCCTGGTTTGGCGTCGCACAAACTTCAAGTTTACCGCCCGGGTGTACACAAAGCCAAGCCCACCCAGAACCGAATTGAGTTGCAGCAGCTTTTGCAAACTTAGCTTTAAACTCATCAAAAGAACCAAAAGCCTTATCAATGGCAGCTTCAAGCTCACCGGTTGGCTCACCCCCTCCTTTAGGAGACATTATCTGCCAAAACAGGTTATGGTTATAAAATCCGCCTCCGTTATTTCTTACTGCGGTGTTAGAAGGGTCAAGGTTTATAAGTATGTTCTCTATGGTTTTACCTTCAAGGTCAGTACCTTCTATAGCGTTGTTAAGGTTTGTGGTATAGGCATTATGGTGCTTTGTATGGTGAATTTCCATAGTTTTTGCATCAATGTGTGGTTCAAGAGCATCATATGGGTAAGGAAGTTTTGGTAATTCAAAAGCCATAGTATGTGATTTTTAAAAGATTAATATTAATTTTAATCCAAATTTAGACATTTTAAGGTTTATAACGAAATAAGATTTTGTTATAATTTGTCTTAATAAAAATTAAAATCGCACTCCCATTGGTAAAAAACGCCTTTTCAATATATAATGCTTCGGCAGGTTCGGGCAAAACATATATGCTTGTAAAAGAATATCTTAAAATACTTTTGCTTGCCTATACTGATGATGCTTACAGAAAAATACTTGCCATTACTTTTACCAATAAAGCAGTAGAGGAAATGAAGGGGCGCATAATAGCCAGCCTGTCTGACTTTTCTAAAGACGATCCTCCTGTAAAAGCCGAAGCGCTTATGAGGGTGCTCTCACAGGAAACAAAACTTTCTGTAGCTACAATTAAAGATAAGTCTAAGGCTATTATTAAAAACATCATACATAACTATGCCTCTTTTGATATTTCTACCATAGACAGGTTTACCCATAAGGTTATACGCGCCTTTGCACACGACCTTAACCTGCCTGTAAGTTTTGATGTTTCGCTGGAAACAGAAAATCTGCTCCAGGAGGCAGTAGATGCCATTATTGCCAAGGCGGGGGAAAATGACTTGCTTACCAGTCTGCTGGTAGATTTTTCGCTTGATAAAACAGATAATGATAAAAGCTGGGATGTAACCCATGAACTTTTTGAAACGGGTAAACTGCTGATTAATGAAAACAACCGCAGCGAGCTAGTGCAGTTTAAAGATAAAACCATTGAGGAGTTTTTATTTATAAAGGAAAAACTTAGGCAAAGTGTAGCACAGCTTGAAGCTGAATGCAAAACACTGGGCGATGAGCTTAACGCCCTTGTTGAAAGTAAAGGTATCGACCCGAAGTCTTTTTCACGGGGTACGTTTCCTAACCATATAGGCTACATACAAAAAGGGGAGCTAAAGCCTACGCATAAAAAGTATTATGCTCCCGAAGATATTGCCATTAATAAAGCAGCAAAGGACCGTGATATAATAGAAGGTATAACTGATGAGCTGCTGCAACTGCTGCAAAAGGTGTACAAGAATTATGAAAAGAAAAATTTTTATGAAGCTTTCCTTAAAAACATCACTCCCCTATCATTGCTAAATTCAATAAGCCAGGAACTGGAGCGCATACAAAAGGAACAGAATGTACTTTCTATTTCAGAGTTTAACGCGATAATACATAAAGAAATACAAAACCAGCCCGCTCCTTTTATATATGAAAGGCTGGGCGAGCGTTACCGCCATTTTTTTATAGATGAATTTCAGGACACCAGCGAAATGCAGTGGCAAAACCTGATTCCCCTTATTGATAACGCCCTATCATCAGAAGATTTGCAAGGCATAAAAGGTTCGCTTATGCTTGTAGGCGACCCTAAGCAGTCTATATACAGATGGCGTGGTGGTAAGGCAGAGCAGTTTATCGCCCTGAGTAAAGATGATTTTAACCCTTTCAGCAATCCTGACAAAGGTATGCTGAACCTTGAAACCAACTATAGGAGTTATAGTGAGGTTATAGCGTTTAATAACGACTTTTTCTCTTTTCTTTCAGGAGAGTTTGAAAATGAAGATTATAAAGTACTGTACCGCGATTACAGCACTCAAAACCATAACCCTAAAACCGGGGGGTATGTAAAAATATCATTTATACCCGAAGTGCAGCAACATGAAGACGAGGAAGAGGATATGAGCAAAGACAACCTGTACCTTAAAGCCACACTTCAAAAAATACAGGAGGTTAAAGCGTTGGGCTTTCAATATAAAGATATTGTGCTGCTTACTCGCAGGAGGCAGCCGGGAGTACTTCTTGCCAATTACCTTACGGAAAACCAGGTGCCCATATTATCATCTGAAACGCTGCTTATAGAAAATGCAACCGAAGTAAAGCTCATTATCAACCTGCTGTATTATTTAAAAAGTAACGAGGACAAAGAGGCAAAAGCACACTTTTTATATTTTGTAGCTAACTCAAAGCAAATGAGTGCAGGCATCCATGATTTTATAGCACAGGGTATGGGGCAGCCCGATGAAAATGCACTGGAAACATGGCTTGCCGGTTATGGCATACCTATATCTTTTAAAAACTGCCGAAAGAAATCGTTGTATGAAGCGGTAGAAACTATTGTAAGTGCTTTTATAAAGGAGAAAAGCAACCAGAGCTATGTACAGTACTTTTTAGACCTTGTTTTAGAGAGGGATGTGCGCACACAGTCGGGTATTTCAGATTTTTTGGAATACTGGGAGCGTAACGGCTCAAAGTTCAGCATACCCTCGCCCGAAGGCAATGATGCAGTAAGGATAATGACAGTGCATAAGTCTAAAGGGCTTGAGTTTCCTATAGTGATATTCCCCTTTGCAGAAGAAGATTACAGCCGTTCCCGCCGCGATAAGCTTTGGCTGGAACTGGATGATGATACCTTTGAGTTTCAAAAGGCATTAATAGACAGTAATAAAAGTGTAGCTGAATATGGCGATAAGGCTGCCGCATTGTATCAGGCTAAGTCGCAGGAAGAGCTGCTGGATAACATCAATATATTATATGTAGCGTTAACCCGTGCGGAAGAGCAGCTATACATTATAAGTAACCGAAACTTTACGGCTAAGGGCGAACTGACCAATAATATGTCGTCTTACTTTATAAAGTTTTTGCAGGGCAGCGGCGAGTTTGATAATACCAGGAATGAGTATGGCTTTGGCAGCCCGCAAAAAATATCGCCACAGCAGGAAGACTCAGAAGAACAGAAAACAATTAAGGTAGTAAAAGAGCATTTTAACCCCAGGGCGGTAAAAATTGCACAGCGCGAGGCACTCATGTGGGGAAGTACTCAGCTAAAGGCTATAGAATTTGGTAATGTTATGCATGAAATACTCGCGTATGTAAAAACAGCCGATGATATACCACTTGCCGTTATAAAAGCTATAGAGTCGGGGCTGATAACCCAGTCGCAGCGTGATGAGGTGGAAAAAACACTCTATGAAGTTGTGCAGCACCCTGAACTACAGGATTTCTTTACGCCGGAAAGCACTGTATTCAGCGAACAGAGCATCATCCGAAAAGACGTGCAGACCATTAAACCCGACAGGGTGGTAATCAGGGATAATAAAGCCTGGCTGCTGGATTACAAAACAGGTACTCATTTACCTAAGTATGAAACGCAGTTAGAGACCTATCAGGCGGCATTAACAGCAATGGGGCTGGAGGTAGCTAAAAAGGTACTGGTGTATGTGGGGGAAGATATTAAAGTGGTAAATTTAGCCCCCTAACCCTCAAAGGGGGAATATTGCTTTATGTATATTTGTGACGATAAAAAATAATAAGGAACAACAAAACTATTAATAATGTACGGAAAAATTAAAGAACACTTAGCCGCAGAGCTTGAGTCGATAAAAGAAAACGGACTGTATAAAAAAGAACGTATAATAGCATCTCCGCAGGGTGCGGAAATAACGCTTGACAGCGGAGAAACAGTACTTAACTTTTGTGCGAATAACTACCTGGGGCTTTCATCGCACCCGGAAGTTATAAAAGCAGCTAAAGATACGCTGGATACGCATGGGTTTGGTATGTCGTCGGTACGCTTTATATGCGGTACTCAGGATATACACAAAACACTGGAGCAAAAAATAGCCGATTTTTACGGTACGGAAGATACTATACTATACGCAGCAGCATTTGATGCTAACGGTGGTGTATTTGAACCATTACTTGGTGCAGAAGACGCTATAATATCTGACAGTCTTAACCATGCTTCTATTATAGATGGTGTGCGCCTGTGCAAAGCGGCACGCTACCGTTATGAAAACAGCAACATGCAGGAGCTGGAAGAGCAGCTTATAAAAGCCAATGAAGAAAACAAGAGGTTCAAGATAATTGTTACCGATGGGGTTTTCTCTATGGATGGGCTTGTAGCCCCCTTAGATAAGATATGCGACCTTGCCGACAAATATGATGCCATGGTTATGGTAGATGAATGCCATGCCGCCGGATTTATTGGTGCAACGGGTAAAGGTACCATGGAGGCTAAAAAAGTAATGGGCAGGATAGATATTATAACCGGAACACTTGGTAAAGCCCTTGGCGGTGCAATGGGAGGTTACACTACAGGTAAAAAAGAAATTATAGAACTGCTAAGGCAACGCTCAAGGCCATACCTGTTTTCCAATTCTCTTGCCCCAGCTATTGTGGGTGCTTCTATAAAAGTATTTGAACTGCTTGAAAAAGATACTACACTACGAGATAAGCTGGAGTGGAATACCAACTACTTTAAAGAAGGCATGAAG
Organism: Dyadobacter sp.; assembly: GCA_052038845.1. Classification (GTDB taxonomy): domain Bacteria; phylum Bacteroidota; class Bacteroidia; order Flavobacteriales; family Flavobacteriaceae; genus Flavobacterium. The sequence continues at coordinate 21,944 of JBQGDD010000046.1, forward strand.
AAAGCAGGCTTTGATATTATTGATGGAGATTCAGCAATAGTTCCTGTAATGCTTTACGATGCAAAGCTTTCTCAAAATATGGCAGATGAGCT
>JBQGDD010000047.1:0-10030 GCA_052038845.1 Dyadobacter sp.
AGAGGCAGCTTTTGTAAACCTTTATACCCTTATGGGGGGTGACGGTTCTATGGTAAAATGGGTTGAAGAAGAACCTGCCTTAGCCAATAAAGATTATACCCATTTCAATTTCAGGGGGTCTAAAAAAATAGCCGACTTGATATACAGCCAATTGGAATCCGGTTATGAAGATTTCAAAAGTATGAAGGAGTGCAACACTGCAAAGCAAAAGAAGGTTGTAAAGCGCGATACAATTCAATATAAAAAAGACACTACCCATGCTGAATAGGTTTTATACTGCTTTGTGCATACTATTAGCTGCCCAGGTGTATGGGCAAACTGATACAACCGGGGTTGTTCAGGACAGTGTGGTTATAGATACCGCTACTGTAGTAGCTACAGGCAATATAATTACTAATACATCAGCCTTGGAGCTGCTCTTTGAAAAACTATACCTGTTAGAAAATGAAAAGTCGGGACAGGTAAACATTGTACATATTGGTGACTCACACATACAGGCTGACCTGTTTAGCGGTATGATACGTAAAAACCTCCAGGAAAAATTTGGAAATGGGGGTATAGGTTTTTCTTTTCCGCATACACTGGCAAAAACCAACGGCAGCTATGCGGTAAAATATACTTCTAATACGACATGGGACAGCCGTAGGAATATATATGCACCGGAAGATGGAATGGATGTAGGATTAAGCGGTATAGGCTTACAGACTAAGCAGGATTTTGTTATAGAAGTTAATGTGCGCGATACTGCAAACTCATTTAACACTATAAAAATTATAAGCCCTGATTATTCAGGTTTTGATTTGGCGACTGCATCAAAACCTATAGTTATTGAATCTTCAGTGCCCAAAAAAATAAGCCATACAATCAAAAGGGGTGAAGTATTGGGTACTATAGCACGAAAATATGGAGTAATGGTAGCGCAAATAAAAAACGCTAATGGTTTGCGGTCAGACAATATAAGGGCAGGACAAACATTAAGTATCCCCACAGGTCAAATGGAAAAAAAGCAGATACAGCGCTCTGAATTTATTCCTTTGCCTCTTGAAAAAGATTCTTTTGCGGACTACTATGTAAGTACACAGCCTTTGTCTAAAATTTATATTTTACCAAACAGGGATTATAAAAATTACAGCCTTAATGGTATAGTACTTAAAAAAGACAAACCCGGGTTGTTATACCATTCTATAGGTGTTAACGGTGCAAAAGCATCAGATTATAATAAATACCCTTTGTTCTTTAGGCAGTTAAAAGCTTTGCAGCCAGATCTTATTGTTATATCGTTAGGTACTAATGAATCATTTGATAAAATGGTGGTGCAGGATTATATGGTACAGCTAAACCTTTTTTTGGATAATATAAAGCAGCAAAACCCTGATGCCTGTGTATTGATAATGACGCCACCGCCATCGTTGTTTAACAGAAAATATCCTAATACTTTTGTAGCAGAATATGCTAAACATATACAGATGCAGGAAACGGAAAGGCTATATGCATCCTGGGATTTGTTTAGTGAAATGGGCGGACTTTTCAACGTAAATAAAAACGCAGCAAATGGACTGATGTCCGCTGATAAAGTCCATTATTCAGTACAGGGGTATGAAAAGCAGGGACAGCTTTTTTATGAGGCATTTATAAAAGCATACGAGAATTTTAAAACAGGCAAGGAGTAATGCAGCTTACAGATTTAGTACCGCAAGTTACATGGCAGGAAGTACAGGCTTGGTTTACTTATAACCCTAAAGCACCGTTACTTTTTAATTCCGGATTGTTTCTTGGTTTCTTTTTGGCTTTTTATGCTATATACCTTTCGTTAAGAAAAACATTTTATATGAGAATACTGTATACTATAGTATTTTCTTTGTTTTTCTATTATAAGTCAAGTGGTATGTACTTTTTACTGCTGATATTTACTTCGGTTTTAGATTATACACTCAACTATTTTTTGTACAGGGAAACCCGTGAACTGCAACGAAAAATTTATGTGTGGTTTAGTGTAACCGTCAACCTTACATTTCTGTTGTATTTTAAATATACTAATTTTTTGATAGGCAATTATAATGATCTTCTCGGAGGTAATTTTGCCTTTTATGACGTTATTTTGCCCGTAGGTATATCTTTCTATACATTCCAGTCAATAAGTTATACAATAGAAATTTACAGGAAAGAAATAACCCCTGCAAAAAACTTTCCCGATTATATTTTTTTCATCTCGTTTTTCCCCCAGCTTGTTGCGGGGCCAATAGTGAGGGCAAAAGACTTTATCCCACAGATATATAAAAAATTAACCATAACTAAACAGGAGGTAAATTATGGGCTTTTTCTAATTATTGGCGGACTAATAAAAAAAGCAGTAATATCAGATTATATATCTATAAACTTTGTTGACAGAATTTTTGATTCGCCAAACAGCTACACGGCATTTGAAAACCTTATGGCTGCCTATGGTTATGCCATACAGATATACTGCGATTTTTCTGGATATTCTGATATAGCTATTGGTATCGCCCTTTTGTTAGGGTTTGAGTTGCCGCCAAACTTCCGCACACCGTATAAATCGACATCTATAACAGAGTTTTGGAGGCGTTGGCACATATCATTATCAACCTGGCTGAAAGATTTTCTGTATATATCTGTGGGCGGTAACAGGCGGGGTTCATTTGCAGGGTTTTTATTTCCGGCTTTGTTTTTCTTTGGCCTTATAGTATGGGGTATTACTTATTCTTCTGTAAGCAACTGGCCCCTGATAATAAGCATTAGCGGGCTTTTACTGTTTACAATGACATTTGCACTGTCAAAAAACAAAGAAAAAACTATGGTAACCAATGTAAACCTGCTTACAACCATGTTGTTGGGTGGTTTATGGCATGGTGCAAGCCTTCGTTTTATAATTTGGGGCGCACTCCATGGTATTGGCTTAGCGGTACATAAAATATTTATGGAATTCTTTCCCCCAAAGAAAGAAGAAAAGAAAACTGCCCTTAAAACAGTGTGGACTGTAATTTCTGTATTACTTACATTTCATTTTGTCACATTCTGCTGGTTGTTTTTTAGGGCTAAAGATTTTTCTACCGCACTTGATGTTATTAATAATATAAGCAACCTTACATTTAATCCGGCACAATGGGAAACTATTATTATGGGATACAAAAATGTGTTCCTGATAATGTTTATAGGCTACGTGTGGCATTTTACACCGCAAAAGATTATTGATGCGATGCGGCATGCATTTGACAAAACACCTTTGGTAGGTAAAGCTGTTATTTTAGGTTTTGTATATTGGTTGGTATATGCGGCAGCTTCTGCTGGTCCACAACCGTTTATATATTTTCAGTTTTAAAAATAACATTCCAGTACAAATTAGTTTTTTTTCTTAATTCTATAATAGAAAAGAAAAATATAAGGCTTTTAGTTTAAAAAAATTCTTAAATTTCGGCTCTAAATAATATTAATTATGAAAAAAACTTTACTCAAGCTTTCTTTATGTGCTTCTATGTTACTGGCATCTGTAGCACAGGCACAGGAATTTCCTTATACACTGCAGCTTTTTGACCAGGCAATTTATTATGGTATGTATGAAGCTACTGTTACAGAACCAATACCAGCAGGGGCTATACGCCACAGTAACTCTTCTTATGCAAAAATGCTGACCGAAGAGCAGTTGGCATCTTTTGGTAATACCCTTACTATGACAGTGAAGCTTAACCCATTATGTGATAATTATGACCGTATAGGTAATGTTAACCTTGCCTTAGTACCTAAAGGGCAGACGTCTTACGTATATGATGAAGTTGAAAAAATAGAAATAGGACGTTTTATTACGCCGTTTATGCGATTAGGCTTGCAGCCAGATGAAGTACCTTATGTATTTAATGTGGATAACTTAACAAGGTTATTTCATGATGAAATAATGCTGGCTCAATATGATTTTTGGATAGAGTTAGAAGTATATGGCTATCAGGGTGGTCCCGGCCAGGGCGGTGCGGCTGTTGAGGTTCCCGGATGTGCAGGAAGAAATGATGTATATATGGGATCATTAGAGTTTGAATCAGGTTTTAACCCTCAGTTAGAACAAGGTCCAAACTATTTTAAACCATTGGAGTATAAATATGAACTTAAAAATTATACACTTGATGGTACAGATGTTTTAGGACAAACAGTGAGAACAATCAATTTTACTTTAGAGGAGGCAGTGCCAAATGCTAAACTGTATTTAATAACATCAAATCATGGTTCTAATTCAGGTGGTGAAGAATACATTAGAAGAAATCATTTTGTATATTTTGATAATGAGCAGGTAGCTATGTATAAGCCTGGTGGTGTGTCATGTGGTCCTTTCTTTCAATATAACACACAGCCAAGCTGTATTTATTATGACTGCTCGCAAACTCCTTCACCACCACGCCCTCACACTGATGCTGCATGGAGCTGGAATAACTGGTGTCCAGGTGATAAAATTCCAACTAGGGTTATTGAGTTAGGAGATATTGAAGCTGGAGATCATGCATTCCGCATAGAAGTACCAGATGCTGTATTTGCAGGTGGACAGGGATATTTTCCAATGTCTGTATATTTACAGGGGGGTACAGAAGTATTAGATACTCCGGGTTTTGAAACAGCAACGGTAAGTATTTATCCTAACCCTGTAACCAATATAGCTACTATAGCTTCTGGTAACAATCAGGTAAGAAATGTGTCAGTAACTAATACACTAGGGCAGGTAGTACTTACAGGAAATTCTGAAACTGTAGATTTTTCAGGTCTTCAGAATGGTATTTATATAGTACAGGTAGCCTTTGATAATAATACTACTGTTAGTAAAAAAATTGTAAAGAAATAATTTGAGATAGTTTTCTGTTGAATGATCCGCCCCATAAGGGGGCGGATTTTTTTATTATTAAAAACTTAACCTTATCAGTGCATTGGGCGTACGCTCAATTGAATAGGTATTTACAACCTCAATATCTTCATTCGCATTGATACGGTAATAGCGGTTGATAATATTTTGACGGTTAAAAATATTTAAAACAGAAACCCCCAACTGCATATTTAATTTTTGGCTTAACTGCAACCTGTAGGATGCTGAAAAATTTACCTGAAAAAGATTTCCTATATTGTCTGTATTAGAGTTTTCATAAGCTATTGCAGGTATTCCGTTATTATCATATGTTGGTATGTTTATTAGCGGAATGGTATAAGGTCTGCCTGTGTACCATTTACTTCCAAGGGCTATTTTTATATTATACCATTCATAAATAACGGCTGTATTAACAGTATGGCTTATTTCAAAACTGTTTGTAAAAGTTTGCGGTAAAACCTCTTCAAAAGTATAGCTGTTATTATTCCATGTATAGCTCAGCCAGGCATGAAAGTCCTTAAATTGTTTCTGGATGAGAAACTCTGTGCCAAATACTGTATAGCTGCCACTTGCCTGGAGTTGTTCCAACTGATCTTGAAATGCCTGACCGGACGCTGTTATACCATTTACTTTTTTATAGAAATTATCAGCCGATACCATCCAGCCTTTATTTTTAAACGTAGCACCAACTGATAGCTGATTGCTTCGCTGTAGTGGTATATCATCATTATTAGTCATTATCCACCTTCTTTTCTCTATGCCTAAAAAATCTCCCTGCAACTCTACTACCTGAGATGTTGACTGGCTTTTTTGCTCAGCGAGCATTTCAAGCTGCCATAAATTATTTATGGTATAATGAAACTGTACCCTCGGCTCTATGTAAACTTTGGCAAACTGTTCTATATAATTACCTCTTAAGCCTGCCTTGGTGTACATTTTTTTATTTTCAGAAATGTAATCTAACTCACCTACAAGTGCATGGGTGCGCAGTACTTTTTTTATATTTCTGGAAAATGAGGGAATATTTACCCAGTCAGTATTTCTGATGCCCGTTTCATTATACTGATAACCACTGTGAAGCTGAAATTTATTGTTTATAATATTGCTGTTGCTAAGCCTCAACCCGGTATCCATAATTATATTTTCCTGCTCTGTAACCTGGTTAAACTCTATAGATTCATTTCTTCCGTCAACGTTATAATAAGAGCCGTATATACTTATTTGCGTACTGTATGTATCGCTCCAGTGTGTATCCCAGTTTAATGCGCCACCCAGTGTAAGCTGGTCAAGGCTGCTGCTTTTGGTTACAACATTAGTTTCTGTAATAGTACCCTGTATAAAGTCAAGTTTGTTTTTTATACCAATTAAATCAAGGTAAATATTATGTTTTTGCCCTATTTTTTGGTGGTACTGCGCAGTAAAATCATAAAAATAAAATTCTTTATCACTTTTGTAATTTACATCAATACTGTTATTAAGTTCTGTAACAACGGTGTTTTGGAAAATTCTTTTTGAATATTTGCTGTAAGTGGGAAAATCGAGAACATCAGTAAAGGAACGCCGTGCAGAAAAGGCGAGGCTGGCATTATCTGATGTTTTAAACTTAGTATAAAAATCAGCATTTATCATATTGCTGCCAATAGTAGTTGTACTGCTTTCAATATCTTTTGAGTGTGATGAAATGGCAACTGTACTTGAAACACTTTCACCAAAAAAGGCAGAGCTTCCGTTTTTGGCTATCTGTATATCATAGGCTATATTAGGGTTTAAGGCAGAAATCAGCCCAAAAAAGTGCCCGGTTTGAAACAGCCTTATACCATTCCATGTAAAAAGGTTTTGGTCATGCGTTCCCCCCCGCACGTTAATGTTTGATACCGTTTCGTCTATACTGTTTATGCCAGGCAGCTGCTGCATGGCGAGCAACACATCAGGCTCAATAAGTCCCGGTAATATCCCGAATTTTTTAGGCTTTATAGAAAAACTGCCGTCTTTGCTTTTGGCTATACCGGTGGCAAGGTAGCGTTCTGTAATAATTTCCTTTAATTCTAAAGTTTTAATGCTGAGTACAATTTCAAGGCAATCACCATCATACTTTTTAACTGAAACTACCGCAGGCTGAAAGCCTAAATGTTCAACATACAAATTATCTGTAAGTTCGCCGGGCAATTCAAAATAACCATCTTTACCTGTTACGAGTATTTTTTTATTACCATATTGTACAGATGTGCTTTCCAGCGGGTAGCCATACTCATCAGTTACATAAGCACATATTTTTTTGCTTTGCGCGCTGTTGTTCCTGTAGAGTACTATATACTCTCCAATTTCTTTGTGGTTAAGCCCTGTACGGTTATAAATATATACAAGTTTGGCACGAAGGGGCATATTTGCAGCAGGGCTGTATATATAAAGCCCCTTTATGTCCTCTTCAACATAGCTAAACTTTACATTATGTTGCTGTGCTATGCTGTCCAGTATTTTATTGAGTCCAATACTGTTTTTTTCGCCTTGTGCCTGTACACTGTAGACGAAAAAAAAAAACAGTATAAACAGCAAAAAATGCCTGGATTTTAATATCATTCAGTAGTCAGTATGATTTTCTTTCCGTTTTTTAGGTATTTAATATTGTATGCCGTGTAAGCTGTTTCTATAATTTGTAATGCCTCGTCTATATTGTTTAATGGAAGTGTCCCTGTAAACTTTTTATCAACCTGCGGAACCGTAATAGTTACATTATACTGCCTTTCCATTTCTTTTGCTATAGCCTCAAGTGATTCGTCATAAAATTTAGCTTCGTAGCTAATCCATCCGGGTACAGTGCTATTATCCGGCGGAATATTTATTAAAGTACCTCCTTCAAATATAATATTTTCTCCCGGAGATAACAATACTGTTTTTTGCTGTGCGGTTACTTTTACCTTGCCTTCAAAACAAACAACTTCGAAGCGGTTATCCCTTGATTTTACATTAAACTGAGTGCCCACTACGGTAACAGTTCCGTTTTTAGTAACCACGTCAAAAGTTTTACCCTTAGCTACTTTAAAGTAAGCCTCACCATTCAGTTCAATTTCCCTGTTATTGTCCCAGTTCCATGATTTATATTCTGCCTTTGAGCCTGCATTCATTACGACAGATGAGTTATCCGGCAGCAAAAACTCTGAGTGCTGCCCAAAATCAGCAATTTGTGTTGTGGTGTGTGTGGTGTAAAAAAAGTAAGTAACACCTATGGCTATTATAAGTACAGCCGCAATTTTAGAGAGCCACGGGGTTAATTTTAATACCCTGCCTTTTTTATTCCTGTTTTTAGCAACAGTTGTATATAATGCGTCAATATCAGTATCTGGAGCAGTAAGTTCTGCCGAATATTCTTTAATTTTCCTGTAAGTTTCAAACTCAGGCTGTGCCATGAACTCCTGCAGCTCCCCGCTGTCCATTTCATCATTAAGCCACCTGGCAAGTTTTATATCTTCTTTCATTTATCGCCTTATTTTAGGTTAAAACAGTTATAGTACTAAACTCCCTACCTAAAGTTATCTATTTCTTTTCTTAATTCTACAAGTGCGCCATGAATCCTTTTTTCTACAGCCTTAACACTTATACCCAGCATATCGGCAATTTCATGATATTTCTTTCCGTCTATCCTGTGAAGTAAAAAAGCTGACCGCTGTGCCTCGGTAAGGTTACTTATCGCCTTTTGCAGTTTAACTTTAAACTGTTCTTCCTCCATTAAAAACTCAGGATTGTTAGTGTCTGCGGTAGGTGATGTGGCTTTTTGGGCATATTTAAGTACAACTTTATTATGGGCAATATGATTTAGTGAGGCATTGTTAGCCACAGTATATAAAAAGGAACGTGCTTTTTCTAAAGGTACGTCAGCACAGTTTTGCCATAATTTTATAAAAGATTCCTGTACTACATCTTCTGCCTGCTCCTCGTTTCCAAATTTGTAAAAAAGATAGTTGCGAAGCGTTTTTGCATGGCTCCTGAAAAATTCGGAGAAGGTAACCTCTTCACATATACCCTTAAAAGTGTCTTTCATTGTTTATAAAAATGGCTGTTAAATTATAAAAAATTAATCCGGTGAACCAAAAACCTGCAAATTTTATTAAAAAAATAATTTTTAGTCCCTCATAATTACAATACAATTTTTACAATACATTTGATAGAAAAATAACCCCTTTAACAGCTATGCAATTATGAAAAAAGTTAATTTAATTGTATCAGGTTTTTTATGCCTGTATTTGTTTTCATCCTGTTCTGACGATGATTCAAACAGAGTTAACAACAATGCTGATACGTCAGCAATTATTGAAACTGTACAGTCCGGCAACTGGAGGATAACCAGTTTTGTAGAAGATGGAAATGATGAAACCAACCATTACACAGGGTTTACATTTACTTTTGGCAATGGCAATGTTCTTACAGCCCAAAGTGGTGAAGTTACTTATACTGGGACATGGTCTGTAACACACGATAACAGCGATGATGATGACAGCCCTGGAAGTGATATCGATTTTAATATAGGCTTTTCAGCACCTGCTCAGTTTGAAGAACTTTCTGATGACTGGGATATATTAGAAAGAACGGCTACCAAAATACGCCTTATTGATGTAAGCGGGGGTAATGGCGGCACTGATTACCTTACTTTTGAAAAAAACTAAACACAAATTTATTTTTTATTTAAAGCTCTGCATTGCAGGGCTTTTTTTGTGCCCAAAAGCAGTTTTTATAATTAAAAATATAAAATTAAATTTTTAAGGTAGGGTTTATTAAAAATATCTTGTTTAACCTGTACACACCCAATTAAAAGGGAGTAATTTCAGGACTGAAACAATACCATAGAGGTTATATGCTATAATGAAAAAGAAGGTTTAGTTAATTTGAGCCCTAAATAACCAATCCTTTAAAGGATTGGTTAAGGGTACAAATAAAGCCTCATGATTAAGTTTTGTTTCACCTTAAAAATTATTGTAATGAAAAGAAAATTATTTTTTACACTCACGGCCCTGTTTACTCTTGTAGTATTTAACTCTTGCCAGGATGATGAAAATATTGTTACTGGCAGCAGCGAAGAAACCCTTAGTAATGATTCTGAACTGACAGTTATGCTGACTGATATGACAGCAGGTGAAAACACTGTAAATGCTGATTGTATTGCTATAAACTACCCTATAACTG
>JBQGDD010000048.1:0-5461 GCA_052038845.1 Dyadobacter sp.
TGATATATGAGCTAAATACTCTGAAGGTTCTAACATAGTAAATTCATCAGCTGTTACCATATCTATATGAAGTTGTAAGACAGCATCAACATAGCGTATCATAGACTCTGTAATATATCCTCTATCATGTAGTATATTTCCAATAGCAGTATGAGAGTTTATCAAGATATCTGCGAGGCTAATGGCTATATTAAAGTGTTCCACGGCCTCCTCAAAACTCATATCAGGTGTCTCGAAATTAGGGTCAGAATATGTAAGCCCATAGTTGTATCGTTCTTCCGCAGTTAAGTCATCAAAATTTGGATGCCCAGCGATATATGCTAAACAATTGTTATGCGCCTCACCAACCAAATCAAAATTAAATTCATAAGTAGTACCAATTCTTTGGTTAGCTGTACTTGTTTCATTGCTTTCAGGCTGGCAGGCAATTATACTGGTACTAATAAAAATAACACCAATAATTACGGATAATAATTTTTTTCTCATAAGTCTGATTATTAAATGGTTAAAATTATTTATTGATTTTTAAATATAAAAATGATAACCATTAAGTATTTTATTTTCAATAATCATTCGATTATATGTATCAAAAATTCGTTATAGGCTCAAATCAAACAGAGTTTATTTATATTTCTTTATGCATAGGTTTACTTTTAAAGGCGCTCACTATCATATAATAATAGAATGTTTAACCATAAATTATATATTATGATGGTAATTAAAAATTAATTATTTGTAATTATTTCAATAGCAATGCTTTAATTATTTAGTACGATACATGCATCAAATACAATAGTTTTTATGGATCTTTAAACATGTAACAAATGTTAATATTTTAACATTGACTGTTATATTATTCATAATTGGCTTTTATAAATCTACATGTATGTCCATTTGTTATAAATTTATAATAAATAACCACCACACCTTTGACATTATGGATATATATGTAAAGTATAATTTTGAAGCTCTCTGTAATAAAATACTGGTTGAGCAGATGACAAAATTCAAAATTAAATACAGCCTTAAAGGGATGGGCTGTGTGCAGTTATCATCTCAATTGAGTTCAGAAAAATACAATAGCCTGCTCGAAGAACTCAATAAGTACGGCATCAGGGTTATTTATGACCCTAAAGTAATAATGGTTCAGCAAATAAAAGATGCTGTACTCCATATACTCCATGAGGACAAAATGCCTGTTGTTAAGCTATCCGCATACCTTTCGGATACACTTAATGAAAGCTACCGAATACTGGCACAAACCTTTTCTGAAATATGCTATATATCTATAGAGAACTTCATTATAATGCACAAAATAGAAATTGCAAAGCAGCTACTGGGCAGCAATACTGTTACACTAACCGAAATAGCCTACAGGCTAAACTACAGCAGTGTAGCACATTTATCAAATCAATTTAAAAAGGTTACGGGGCTTACCCCAACCAATTTTGGTAAAATAATTACAAGAAGAAGGAAAAGAAAAATTATAACTACATAATGGTAATTATGAGCCCTGATAAACTGAATGTTTACCTTGCAGATGATGATGAGGAAGACCGCCTGCTGTTTAAAGAAGCTTTTGAAGTTATAAAGGTAAAGCACGAGTTGGCTTTCTTTAATACGGGCATAGCACTTTTAAGTGAACTGAAATCCTGTACAGATGTGCCTCATGTAATATTTCTTGATATTAACATGCCCGGAAAGTCAGGCTTACAGTGCCTAAAAGAAATAAGGGAAGATGAGAAGTACAAAGATACTGTTATAGCTATATGCTCTATATCATCATTAGAAGATACAATAGAAGAAGCCTTTATAGAAGGGGCTAATATTTACATTAGAAAAACCAACACAGAAGAAAGTTTTGTAAAAATACTTACAGAAGTAGTAGCTGTAAGCTGGCAGTATATTACTGACGGGCTAAACCGTGAAAATTTTATTATAAGTTATTAGGATGTAAGGATTACGTATAATTATGTAATAATAACCTAAATACCTGTACTTAACTTTGATTACTAACTGAAAAATATATAATATGAAAAAGCAGGGTTATATTAAAACGATGTTTCGGTATGTATGTGCAGTGCTATTATTAACTGCTGTTTCCTGTGGGCGTAATGACAGCCAAAGAGAAGGTGTAAGGGATGCCGGAGAAGCAAATGGCGATATATATGGCACTGATGCCCCAACGGATAATCAGAATACACAAAACAGGGCAGCAACTACAGATACCGTAAGGGGTACAACCACAAACGGAAACACATCAGGCAGAAGCGGTGCTACCGGAACAAACGATGCAAATGATATTAATAATTAAAATATTACTAGGTTATTATTCATCCAACTAAATCGTAATGACCCGGATAATTAAAAATCCGGGTTATTATAAAAACAGCACAACATGGTTCTTTTTTTTAAAACCTCTCCTTAAATTTTAAAGAGAGGTTTTTTACTTAATGTATATGATAGTATATATTGATTATAATGGTATATTACCGTGCTTTCTTTTAGGAGTTTCGCTTACTTTATTTTCTAAAACACTAAAAGCCTTCATCAGTTTTTTGCGGCTGTCTTTGGGTAAAATAACTTCATCTATAAAACCACGCTGCGCAGCCCTGTATGGGGTAGCAAACTTTTCGGCATATTCCGCTTCTTTTTCAAGAAGTTTAGCTGCCGGGTCTTCGGCTGCTGAAATTTCTTTTTTAAATATAATTTCACTGGCTCCTTTTGCACCCATAACCGCAATTTCGGCACTTGGCCATGCAAAGTTCATATCTGCGCCAATGTGTTTGGAGTTCATTACATCATAAGCGCCACCATACGCCTTACGGGTAATAAGGGTAACCCTTGGCACAGTAGCTTCGCTTAAAGCATAGAGCAGTTTAGCACCATGTACAATAATTCCGTTCCACTCCTGGTTGGTGCCCGGCAGGAATCCCGGAACATCTACAAGTACTAGTAATGGAATGTTGAAGCAGTCGCAAAAACGGGTAAAACGTGCCGCTTTTATAGAGCTGTGCACATCAAGCACCCCGGCAAGGTGCATTGGCTGATTGGCTACTATACCTATGCTTCTTCCGCCAAGCCTTGCAAAACCTACCAGTATGTTTTCGGCAAAGTCTTTATGTATTTCGTAAAACGAATCCTCATCAATAATACCCTGTATTACCTTATGCATATCATAAGGTTTGTTAGCGTTAGCCGGAATAATATTAGAGAGTACCTCTCTTATTTCATCATCAGGTGTATAAGGGATTTTAGGGGTGGTTTCCCTGTTATTTTGTGGCAGGTAACTTAGTAATTTTTTAAGGTCTTCCAGGCACTCTACATCATTAGAAGAAGTTATATGCGCAACACCCGATTTTGTAGAGTGTGTACTGGCTCCGCCAAGTTCTTCTGAAGTTACCGACTCATTTGTTACCGTTTTTACAACGTTAGGACCTGTTACAAACATATAGCTTGTACCTTCTACCATCATGGTAAAGTCGGTCATTGCCGGAGAGTAAACTGCTCCGCCCGCACAAGGACCCATAATAGCAGATATTTGTGGGATAACACCCGAAGACTGCACATTACGGAAAAAAATATCGGCATATCCGCCAAGAGAGCGTACGCCTTCCTGTATCCTTGCACCACCCGAATCATTAAGCCCTACCATAGGTGCTCCGGTTTTAACCGCCATGTCCATAACCTTGCATATTTTTTCTGCATGGGTTTCAGAGAGTGCACCTCCAAAAACAGTAAAATCTTGAGCAAAAATGTACACCAGCCTGCCGTTTACAGTTCCGTAGCCTGTAATAACACCGTCTCCGTAATAAAGCTCCTTGTCCATACCAAAATCTGTAGTACGGTGGGTAACCAGCATTCCTATTTCCTCAAATGAGCCTTCGTCAAGAAAATACTCGACCCTTTCCCTTGCGGTAAGTTTTTTCTTTTCGTGCTGTTTGGCTATTCTTTTTTCTCCCCCGCCCAAATGGGCAAGAGCAATCTTATCGTTTAATGTATCTATTTTGTCTTGCATATATTACTGAATTGGCAGTCGTACAATTTTTTTATCTTCAAGGTATTGTTTCAGGGCAATAAAGGCAGCTATTTCAGCTTCTTTTTCCATCTGTTCCTTTAGCTTTTCGGCATCATAGTATTTTTTGACAAAGTGTGTGTCAAAATCTCCCGAACGGAATGCATCATGCTCCATTACAAAGGCACCAAAGGGCAGCGTAGTACTTACACCTTCCACTTTATAGTTCTTTATGGCTTCATGCATCAGCGTTATAGCCTCTTCACGTGTTTTGCCATAGGTTATTAGTTTCGCCAGCATTGGGTCATAATAAATGGGTACTTCCATACCCTGCTCAAAACCGTTATCTACCCTTATGCCTTCACCTTTTGGCAGCTCATAAACATCAAGCGTACCTACATTAGGTGCAAAGTCATTCAGCGGGTCTTCGGCATAAACACGCAATTCTACAGCATGACCTTTTATTTTTAAGTCTTCCTGTTTAAAGGGTAGTGCTTCGCCTCTGGCAACCTGTATTTGGAGTTCTACAAGGTCAAGCCCTGTTATCATTTCGGTAACCGGATGCTCTACCTGCAGGCGGGTATTCATTTCAAGGAAATAGAAATTAAGTTTTTCATCTAAAAGAAACTCTACAGTACCTGCCCCTAAATAATCGCATGATTTAGCCACCTTAACCGCAGCTTCACCCATTTTTTGGCGAAGTTCAGGTGTTAATACTGATGATGGTGCTTCTTCCACAACTTTTTGATGGCGGCGCTGTATGCTGCACTCCCTTTCAAAAAGATGAACAATATTACCATGCGTGTCTGCCATTACCTGAACCTCTATATGGCGGGGCGAGGCTACATATTTTTCTATAAAAACAGAGCCATCACCAAAAGCCGAAGTAGCCTCGCTTATAGCCCGTTCCATTTGAGATACAAAATCAGCTTCGCGTTCTACAACACGCATACCCTTACCGCCACCGCCGGCAGAAGCCTTAATTAAAATAGGGAAGCCTATATCTGCGGCGGCTTTTTTTGCTTTTTCCACATCGGTTATAGCCTCATCTATACCGGGAACCATAGGTATATCATAAGCCTTAACAGCATCTTTTGCTGCCAGCTTGCTGCCCATAATTTTTATGGCTTTAGAGCGTGGCCCTATAAAGGTTATATTATTTTTTTCTGCTTCTTCGGCAAACGAGGCATTTTCACTTAAAAATCCATATCCGGGATGAATACCATCTACACCCAATGATTTTGCAACCTCAATTATTTTGCTTCCTAAAAGGTAAGATTGGTTAGATGGTGCTTCGCCTATGCAAACTGCTTCATCGGCAAACTTTACGTGAGGTGCATTCCTGTCGGCAACAGAAAATACCGCTACTGTTTTAATGCCCATTTTTTTAGCCGTCTGCATTACCCTTATGGCAATCTCGCCCCTGTTAGCTACAAGTATTTTTTT
>JBQGDD010000049.1:0-4535 GCA_052038845.1 Dyadobacter sp.
TTCCTTTAACCCGAGGGTGCTGTAATATCCTCGGAATAAACTCATATCCCAAGCCCAATGATTGCCTTTTTTGAAGCTTTTTTTCTTCATCATTAGCTCCTGATTCGTATAAATACACTTGTAAGTTAGGCAATACATCTTCAAAAACTCTGATAGATTCCCAAACTAGTGCCTGGTCACCTCTATTTAAATCTGTGTTGCCCGGAACAACTAAAATTTTATTTTCCATTAATACTGTTTAAGAATTTGTCATAAAATGCTTGTCTTTTAGCTTCTAATATTTCAAAAGCATAATCCTTTGCATGTTCAAAGTTCATATCGCTATGCTCTTTAAGAGTTTCTTTATGTAAAATATTTCTAATTTTTTGCGTAAGGTCTTCTACATTCTTCGATTTAAAAATTGCACTCTGATCCAGCAACTCTGGTATACCTCCCGCATCAGACCCAATGCAGGCACATCCTCTACTCATAGCTTCTATCAACGCTCTGGGCAATCCCTCAGTTTCGCTTGGCTGTATATATAAATCAGTATTTTCTAAAACTTTAAAAACTTCATTATGCGTTAGCTTACCGGTAAAATTAACTTTGTTAATAATATCTAATTCTGTTGCTATATTAATAAGTCTTGTATTATCACCCCCACCTACAATATTATAAAACACATTATAACCTTCTTTTAACAAAGTTGTCATAGCCCGCAATACATACTGTTGTCCTTTATAAGCAAGATTAACCACACCAATCGTGGTAATTATTATTGTTTTCTTGCTGTCAAAATTAACATAATAGTTTTCTTTACTGTTTTGAGCAGGGAAATTCCTCAGAACAACATTGGAAATGTTTATAGATTGATATTTTGTAGGGTAACGTTTTTGTAAAAAATATTTTGTGACATACACTACAAATGGTGCATCGCTAACAAGGCGTGTCAGCTTATTTTTTGAAAGCGGAGCATATAACTGGCCTAGTCGGCTATGGTTTGTTAAGGCATCCCACGGACAGGCAACAACCTCTACAATATAGGGTTTACTTATTTTTTTAGCATGTGCCAAAGCTACAGATCCTATAGTACTGGGTAGCCTTACCACCACTATATCTGCTGACTCAACTTGCTTTTGTATCTCTTTTTTACTACTGAAATAATTTCTAAGTAAACCAGGTCTGTTAAAAGGGACTATCGGGTTAATATACAAACCTATATCATTAACATTAAGTAATGTACCAGGATCCGCTACTTTAAAAATACGCATTACAAACTCGACTTTGTTGCAAAGGTATTGATATCTGGCATACATATCCGCATCAGCAGCAGTACCATATTGCTTCCCTTGTGCGTCTTTCCATCGAGGGCCATCGTGAATAAATAAAACTTTCTTCATAAAATGACTTTATAAATTTTCCATAAATATCCTAAACTGAAATTTAGCGTCAAAGTTCTCAGCAGCAAACTTCTGATAGATATAATTTTCAGGATTTTCTTTAATTTCTAATATTTTTTTAGCGGTGGTATCCGCATTATAAGGCTCTATTAAACAACCGAGTCTATCGGCAGGCAAACACTCTATAATAGGCGGAATATTTGATGCTGCAATAGGTAAACCAGATATCATTGCTTCAATAAGTGCATTAGGTTGCCCCTCAGTAACTGATGGGAAAAAGAACATATCAAAAGCTTTTAGGTATTCAGGAATATTGCTCCTGTAACTTAAAACATTTATATTCTCAGCTATTCCTAATTTATTAATTTGCGGTAATAACTTATCAGTATCATTACCAATAAGTACAAAATAAATATTCTTGTCTTTTGCAATCAGTTTAGCTGCAACATTTAATAAGAAATAATGGTTCTTTGCTTCGGCAAATCGACCTGTATGCCCTATTATAAATTTGTCTTTGGGCAAACCCAAATTTTCTCTTAATTGCTCTTTAGTTGCCTTTGTATCCGAAAAGCTATTAATATCAACACCGTTTTTAATTACCTTAAATCGAGGATCTTTAGAATATTCGTTGGGGAAGAAAAACTCGAGTCCTGATGATGAGTTAGCAAATATAAAGGTACTATGCTTATATACTAGTCTGTTCATGTAATTAGTATAAGCAAGTCTGAATGCCGATTTTTTAAAATGATGGCTGCTTTGTCTGTAAAAAGTAATTCGCTTTTTTACCCCTGCAATCTTACTTAAAAATATAGGAAGCCCCGCAAAATTGGCATTAAAATCGCATATAGCATCGAATTTTTCTTGTTTAAAAAAACGATAGTACCAGCGCATAGTCGAAGGGTTAAAATAACCCAGCGGTTTAAAAACCAACTTTGCACCTGTAGCCTTATACGCACCATATAATTCTCCCTTAGTGCTGTTTCTTATCAAAACTGTTGCATCTATTGCTCCATTTTGATATTTGAGAAAGCGGAGTAAATAGGTTTCTATACCCCCTGATTTTACTGAAGGTATAAGGAAGCATATTTTTTTCTTACTGTCCATCAATATATAAATAATCGGCTAATTTATGTGAAGTCATAAAAATTACATCAGGCCATTTTTTAAGAATTTGTGCTAATAACTCATCCAGCATAACAAGGTTACGGTCTCTATTTTCAGGAGATATAACTCCTATGAAGTTGAGACGGTGACTGGCAATTATTGCAGGCTTTTTAAATAAAAAAGCATTTTCTATATCTTTTATACAATTCTTCACACTGTTGAATGATGCAGGCATTTGCGAAGGTTCGAAAACACAGTTCCTTACCATATATACTTGCTTCAACTTATTTTTTTTTCCTGTGTATGCAAGATAAAGATTTACGGCAGTCCCATTTTTTGTTGGTATTTTTTGGTACTTCATACCCTGAAAACCTATCACACCTTTTTCTTTAAGCGTCTCATCAAGCTCAGGAGACCATGTGTAGTTATTTGCTATAAATGTTTTAGACTTGAAATTAAATATACTTTCAAATAAATTAAGTCCCTCTTTAATAGAGTTTTTATAGTAGGCAATATCTTTTTCATTTGCCGAACCGTAAGCTGCCTGCACATTAAAAATGCTTTTGTTATATAAATTTTTAGGCAGTCCCCAAAAACCCATTTCAAAAGCATCAATAAACACTTTATTATTGCTACGTAATACTTCGAGCCACAAAGGTACATTTAGATGCTCCCTGCCATGAAATTGGGGTATAAATACGTTTTTTGCCATCCCCTCTTCCCACATAGCATACACATCATCTTCAGAATAATACTCTTTTAACGTAGTTGTAAAAGGTTTATAACTGTACTCCGTAAATCCCGATGCTTTTATTGCTTCAAAATCAGGATTGGCAACAACTGTATTTGCTGTTATAGCAGGGTAATTACCCTCTTTATCCTTATACTTAAGTAATACTGTAAATAGCTTTTTCAAGTCCTCAGAGTCTGCAAGAGTATCATACTTACAATAAGGGTTACTCATAACATTATACCCTTTTTCTTGAAAAGCATCCCTTACAGCCTTATTGGGCATTCTTATTCCTCCCCAGTCGTCACTTTCTATAACTACAATGCGCTTATTAGTTCGCCATCCTTTAGCATTGGTAAGCGTCCTGCTGAGTGTACTCTTAAGATTGCTGATCATTAGTTTATTTGTGTTTTGTAATTATATCTCCAAGCTCTGATGATGTCATAAACTCTACATTCGGCCATTTTTTCATTATTACAGTAAGCAGTTCTTTAAGTTGTTTTAAACTATTATCTCGGTTAGCACTATCCAAACCACCTATATAAATTCCCCTATGAGAACTTATAACAGCCGGTTTCTTCCATTTAAAAGCCAGTTCTATCTCTGCAAGACAAGCGTTAACTTCATTTCTTGATGAGCCGGAAGGTTCAAAAAAAGCATTACGTGTTATATAAGTTTGCTTATATTTATTTTGTTTCCCTAAATACCTGAAATGTCTTTTGGTTCTACCCTCCCCTAGTGATTCGTATTGTATCTTGGGGGATGACATATACACTACTCCTCCTTCAGCAGCTTCTTTCTCAAGTGTATTATTAATAGGTCCATTTGGAGGAACAAAGAACCTTGCTCTATGACCATGCAATTCTTCAAAAAGCCTTAATCCGTCCCTAAGAATTTCTTTCTGTGCATCTAAGTCATTAGCATATTCTAAATCAAAAGCTGCCTGAAAACCAATTCCTGATTTTCTAGTATAACCCCATATACCGTGATCAAAGGCTAACATTGCCTCTTTATCACTGTTTTTTAATGCTCTTAACCAAGCTTGAACGTTCAAATGTTCACGACCGTGAAACTCAGGAACAAAAATGTTAGAATTATAACCTTCACGCCAAAGTGGAAACGTATCCACTTTGTTATATTTTTCTAAAGTTTTTGTAAATGGTTCATAATAATAACTCTCAAAATTACTCTCTTTTATTTTATCAAAATCAGGATTTGCAGATAAGCTTACAGCAGTTATTTTTGCTGAATTATTATTTTTATCTTTAACACTGTTTAAAGTTTCAAACAAAAAAGATAGATCTTCTTGTGAAGCAAGTGTG
>JBQGDD010000050.1:0-2435 GCA_052038845.1 Dyadobacter sp.
AAGGCCCAAAAGAAAAATGAAAACCAGGAAAATAATAAATAGTTATTATTTTCATTTTTTGCCTGTGGCAATGATGCCTGCCCTTAACCGCCCTTTAAAAGGCTGATGGCGTCTACTTAATTCGGCTTTGGCCGTTGTAGATTGTTATTTCGTTAAGGGTTATGAGCAAAACTGACTTCAAAAGGTATATTGCATCGATAGAGCAAATTCCATTATTCCGCTATTTTATTAAATGGTTACTTATAACCTCTGTAGTAGGTTTGTTATGTGGCTGTGCATCGGCAGTGTTTCTGCTTTCGCTCGATTGGGTTACAAACCTGCGTGAAGCCAATATCTGGCTGATAGCCCTATTACCCATTGGCGGACTTATTATAGGCTTACTGTATCATAATTATGGTACTGATGTAGTAAAAGGCAATAACCAGCTTTTAGAAGAATTCCACACCCCTAAGCAGGTTATTCCATTAAAAATGGCGCCGATGGTGCTTGTTGGTACGCTTATTACCCATTTATTTGGTGGTTCTGCCGGGAGAGAGGGTACCGCCATACAAATGGGAGGTGCTATAGCAGACCAGTTTACAAAACTGTTCAGGTTAACCCCGCAAGACAGGAAAATATTAATAACCATAGGTATAAGTGCAGGGTTTGCTTCAGTATTCGGTACACCCCTTGCAGGAACCGTTTTTGCACTGGAGGTGTTAATAATTGGGCGCATTCGCTATGAAGCAATACTTCCTTCATTATTTGCTGCCGTAATAGCCGACTATGTTTGCCATTTATGGGGAGTTAAACACATTCATTATGTTATACCCAGAAATATAATACCGCCAATGTCTCCCCTTACTATTTTATATGCATCTATAGCCGGAGTGCTTTTTGGTATAACGGCTATGCTGTTTTCTAAAGCTACACACTTTTGTGGGAAATCTTTTTCCTCTGCTACAAGTTATCCTCCTTTACGACCTTTTTTTGGTGGTATATGTATTGCACTGGCTGTTTGGGCAATGGGAACAACAAAGTATATAGGATTAGGAATACCAGTTATAGCTGATGCTTTTACACAAAATCTTAATTCGTATGATTTTATATTAAAGCTGCTATTTACTTCTTTCACACTTGGTGCGGGCTTTAAAGGCGGAGAGGTTACACCATTATTTTTTATAGGGGCAACTTTGGGTAATGTGCTGGTATGGTTTTTACCATTACCATTTCCACTGCTTGCAGGGATGGGTTTTGTAGCCGTATTTGCGGGCGCTACAAATACCCCTATAGCCTGTATATTAATGGGTATGGAACTTTTTGGGACCGAAAGTGCAGTATATGTAGCTATAGCCTGTATTATGGCATATCTTTTTTCCGGTCATACAGGTATATACTCTTCACAGATAATAGGCAGCCCCAAGCACTTGATGTACACCAATTATAAGTCCAAATTACTGGGAGGGCTGTTTAAATAGGCTATATCCTTAATTTTCTACAGGAAAGTAAACATTCATTATAGTACCTTCGCCAGGGGTGCTTGATGCTGTTATATAGCCATTATGGTTTTGCATTATTTTTTTGCACAATGCAAGCCCAACACCAGATCCTTTATATTCTGACACTGCGTGCAGCCTTGTAAAAATATTGAATATAGACTCTGCAAACTGCTGCTCAAACCCAATACCGTTATCTTTTACGTGTATTAAATGATATAGCTCTCTGTCTTCTTCATTAAATTGTACAGGTTTGCTTTCGGAAGTTATGTTTATAATTGGTTTTCTTCCTGGCGCAGCATATTTTATAGAATTTGCTATAAGGTTAGAAAACAGCTGTTTTAATAAAAAAGGAACCCCTGGTATTTTTGGCAATTTATCTATATGTATTGCTATTGGCTCATTAAGATTTTCTGAAAGGTCATTTTTTACATCTTCAATAATTTCGGCTAAATCAATTGTTTCGAAAGAGTCACTTGTATGTTTTAGGCGTGTATATTTTAATATATCTACAAGCAATGTCTGCATTCGTTCAGCAGATGAATTCATTCTCTTAATAGAATCCTGCACGTTAAGCGGCATTTCTTCTTCTTTAGTTAATATGCGCGAAGATATTAACTGTATTTTTCGCAGTGGTTCCTGTAAATCATGTGTGCTTATCCAGTTTATATTTTCCAGTTCAGAGTTTGTTTCCCTCAGCAATTCACTCAGCTTACGGTATTTTTCTTCTTCCTGTGTTATAAGTATTAAGTTTATTTGTCGCTGAAGGCTGTAGGCATAGGCGGCTGCGGTGTCAAGTTCAGGCTGCAGCCATTCTTTGCTTGTACAGTCAACTACTTCTTTCCAAAGCTCGAAGGAATTTCTCGGCGAAAGCCCATTTTTGTCCTTAATAATAGATTTGTTTGGATCGCCTCCCCAGTTGACTTCAGTTTTGGTTTCAGGCCTGTACCATATAATACA
>JBQGDD010000051.1:0-2605 GCA_052038845.1 Dyadobacter sp.
AGATTAGTTCTATCATACTCTTACAATATAACGTAATAGTATGGTTTTTTTTTGTATCTTTATAATGTTGAAACGGTTGACAGACCATAACATAAACCTCTTAAAATAAATTAATTATGGAAAATCTAATGAAATCTTCAGTCCTAACTACATTGTCTGATTGGGATATTGTAACATCAACTTTGGATACTAAGTTTGATGATGAAATTGTTGGTTTAGCTGATTACAAAACTATTCTGCGTGGTGACAATGGTGCGTTGTTAAACGTTTGTAAAAAAAGTTATACCCCTCAGACTAATGCTGAGTTTATTAATACTGTTGAGCGATTCTCGGATGTTACTAAATTCCCAATTGAGAATATTTTTGAATTGGATGGTGGTAAGAAAATGCTTGGATATCTCAAATGTACAGAAACCTTTGAAGTTGGTGGATTCGAATTTAAGGATCACTTGTTGCTGGGAAATTCCCACGATGGGAGCACAGGTTTTTTTGTGGGGAACTCTAATATGATGATTCGCTGTAGCAACCGCTTTGCTCGACAATTTCGTATGCTTAAAGTAAGGCACTGTAGCAGTATTCATTCTGGTGTCAATCAAATACTGGAAGAGTTTGAAAGCTACAAGAGGGAGATGTCACAATATTATTCTACTCTTAATAATTTCTCCAAGGTTGTTGTGTCTGAAGAGATCAAGAAAAGCTTGGTCGAAAGGCTTGCTAATTTGACAAATGAAGAAATATTAGGATCTAAGGAGTTAAGTACGCGGAAAAAAAATATAATGACTTCTATTGAAGAGAGCTTTAATCGGGAAATGGAAGACATTGGTTTTAACCTTTATGGTTTGTTCGGAGGAGTGACCCATTACACAACTCATGTTATAAAATCGGCTGACAATAGTGGCATGTTTGGACAAGCAAAAACGATGAATCTGGACGGATTTAATTTTTGCAAAAGTGTTGAAAGAGGACTTTTAGTGTAGTTAACTAATGGTGGGTGATGAGTATTCACCCACCATCCTTCAATTAATCTAATTCTAACCGGCTACGCCGGTGTTTTGAAGTATGAGAAATTATGATAAATATATTGTAGCGTTTTCGGGTGGTAAGGATTCAACAGCCTGTTTTTTACATTTGCTGACATTAGGTATTGACATTAAAAAGATTGAGTTGTGGCACCATTTGATTGATGGTAAGGATCAGACTTTTATGGATTGGGAGGTAACCGAAGATTATTGTCGCAAGTTTGCTGCTGCTTTTAACGTTCCTATATATTTTTCGTGGAAAGACGGAGGATTTATGCGAGAGCTTTTTAGAGAAAATTCTTTAACAGCACAAACTGTGTTTGAAACGCCGGTCGGTATTTCAATTGTTGGCGGCAAAACAGGCAAGGTTAGTACCAGAAGGAAATTTCCCCAAGTTAGTTCAGATCTTTCCGTCCGTTGGTGTTCATCATATTTAAAAATAGACGTATGCTCAGCAGCAGTAAGAAATCAAGACCGTTTTAATGGATTGAAAACCGTTATTCTGTCAGGTGAAAGGGGGCAAGAAAGTAAGCAACGTTCAAAATATAGAATTTCTGAGAAAGATAAAGCTTATTTGAAGGATAAGCGTATAGTTCATAGGTGGAGACCAATAAGAGACTGGAATGAAAAAGAAGTGTGGTCTATTATTGAAAAATTTAATGTTGTCGTCCATCCTTGTTACTATATGGGCTGGTCAAGATGTAGCTGCAAGTTTTGCATTTTTGGAAATTCGGATCAAATGGCGAGTGCAGCACATGTAAGTCCAGAAATTGCAAATCGAATATTCAAATTAGAAGATGAGTTCGTTACTACTATTAAACCTGGAGAGAAATTATCTTCTGTAGTCGGTAGGGGGACACCTTACAATGAAATATCTAAATCTTCGATTCAATTAGCTACTTGTCATATTTACACTGGAGAAATTATAACTGCAAATTGGTCGTTGCCAGCTGGAGCTTATCGTATGGGCTGCGGTCCTGAATAATCTACAATAATTATGAAATAATTGGCATAGGGAAAGACTTTCCCTATTGTTTTTATTGCGTATCCCGCAAATTGGATAAGTTCCAGACATATTTTGTAGTATATGATATTTTGTTAGTTTTAAATTATATATTTGATATATTTTAATTTAAAACTTTTTTTATGGAAACTATAATTCAATTATCTGAAGGACGTGATAATGGTTATTTTCGAAACAGAATCAGAAACTACATCCATCAATATCATCCGGATCTTCTGTTAGATGTCGAATTAGGAGACAAAATTAGATTATTGGCAGAATCAACTATTGAGTATTCTCTGTCACTTGAAAAAGATGGACTCCAAAATTCAGAGGCTATTGAACAATCCCTGGTTAATACTTTGACGGGGATAACTTCTCCCTATGGGTCGCTACGTGAGTTTATTATTGATAATGAAGACACTATTCTTCAATTAACTGGATCGGACGATGTCACTGATCAAAAATTCATATTAACCCTACTTCCGACTGTACAAAAGGAAATTGAGATTATTGAATTTTCTAAAAATCCACATGAAGTAAGTGATGCTAAGGCGCACCTACTTAGAAAACTATCAATAAC
>JBQGDD010000052.1:0-2567 GCA_052038845.1 Dyadobacter sp.
TACCCAATGCATATAATACCCGCTCAAAAGGTATTTCTTTTGACTTCTCAATGCCGTTTATAAGGTTTTCAGCCGATTTATCTGCCATTCGCTCCAATGGTATTACCTGCTCTTTTTTAAGGTCATATAGGTCGGCATAATTTTCTATAAGGTCAGCGTTATACAACAGCGCAACAGTTTCACCACCCAATCCTTCAATATCCATTGCCTTACGTGAAATGTAATGCTGCACCCTCCCGATAATCTGTGGTGGGCAGCCATAAAAATTAGGGCAGTAGTGCTGTGCTTCACCTTCTTTGCGAATAAGTTCGGTAAAACATTCCGGGCATTGAGTAATATAAGTAGTAGGCATTAGGTCGGGTAAACGTTTAGTAAAATCTACTGCAATAATCTTAGGTATAATTTCACCGCCTTTTTCTACAAACACCTCATCTCCTTCCCTAACGTCAAGCTTCTCTATCTGGTCGGCATTGTGTAGTGAAGCCCTTTTTACTATAGTCCCTGCAAGCTGTACAGGCTCAAGGTTAGCCACTGGGGTAATTGCACCCGTGCGCCCCACCTGATACGAAATAGAATTCAGTTTTGTAGTAACCTGCTCCGCCTTAAATTTATAGGCAATAGCCCATCGGGGCGATTTTGCCGTATAGCCAAGTTCTTCCTGCTGATGAATATCATTTACTTTAACTACTACACCATCTGTTTCATAAGGAAGGTCGTGGCGGTGTGTATCCCAATAATCTATAAAGGCTATAACTTCATCTATAGATTTTGCAAGTTTAGCCTCTTTGGGTACTTTAAGCCCCCACTCTCTTGCTTTTTCAAGTCCTTCAAACTGTGTTTTTACAGGCAGGTTATTACCTATCAGAGAATATAACAGGCAGTCAAGAGGACGCTTTGCTACAAGCGAGCTATCCTGCAGTTTAAGGCTACCCGATGCCGTATTTCGTGGATTAGAATAGGGTGTTTCTCCTGCTTCAATGAGCTCTTGGTTCATTTTGGCGAAGCCCTCAAGAGGCAGTATTATCTCTCCACGAATTTCGAATTTATCAGGATAATCTCCTCGAAGTTTTAAAGGGACAGAGCGAATGGTTTTTACATTATTTGTAATTTCATCTCCCTGAAAGCCATCACCACGGGTAACAGCTCTTGTAAGCCTGCCGTTTTCATACAAAAGGCTTATTGATGCACCATCATACTTAAGCTCGCAGGTATAGCTAATATCTGTTGTGCCTAAGCCACGCTGCACACGCTTTTCCCACTCCTGTAATTCTTCTTTAGAGTAAGCATTATCAAGCGAATACATCCTGTACTCATGCGGTACTGTAATAAAATTTTTAGTAATGCTTCCTCCTACCCGCTGTGTAGGCGAATCTTCATCAAAATATTCAGGATGTTTGGCTTCGAGTTCCTGCAACTGTTTTAGCTTCATATCAAACTCAAGGTCAGATATAGTAGGATTATCTAATACGTAGTAATTATAATTATGCTTGCTTAATTCTTCGCGAAGCATAATTATATTTTTATGAATGTCCATTATCATAGTGTTTACCCCGCTAATTTAGCTAAAGTTTAATAAATGAGAAATCTTATTTTATCATACAATATAAAAAGCACTTATGGGTTTTATTGAAAAAAAGTAGCTATGAAAAAAATAGTGTATCTGTTGTCAGTCAGTTTTATTTTAGGATGTAACAGTAATGATGATAACCAAACTGCTACTACTGATAATAATTTCAGGCAGGACATGCGTAATCTTGTCATTGGTATTAGCCAGAAAGCGAAAAGTTTAAATTCGGGATTTGTTGTGATACCCCAAAATGGAATTGAACTGGTGAGCAGTAATGACGATATTGACGGGGCTCCTGTTACAGAATACCTGAATGCTATTGATGGCAACGGACAGGAAGACCTGTTTTATGGCTATAATTATGATGATGAACCTACCCTGGCACAGGATAATATTTATCTAAGAGGGTTGCTAAATATCTCTAAAAATGCAGGCAAGACAATACTGGTAACTGATTATTGCAGCTCACCGCAAAAAGTAAATGATTCCTATCAGCAAAATTTTGATGCCGGCTATATCTCTTTTGCAGCTCCTGAGCGATCCTTAAACATTATACCTCAAAATCCACCATACAATAGTAACACCAATAATATAACAGCGCTTACACAAGCCAGGAACTTTTTATATTTAATAAACCCTGAAAATTATAATTCTAATCAGGCATTGATAACTGCTATAAACAATACTGATTATGATGTAATTATAATAGATCTGTTTTTGGGAAACGAATCTTTTACAGAAAGTGAAATACTGCAACTAAAGCAAAAAGCAAATGGAGCAACAAGAATGGTAATATGCTACATGAGTATTGGTGAAGCTGAAGATTATCGGTACTATTGGAACAATGAATGGAACACTAATCCCCCTGGCTGGCTTGCTGATGTTAACCCAGACTGGCCTGGTAACTTTAAAGTTAAATATTGGGACAATGAATGGCAAAACATCATTTATAAAAATGACAATAGTTACTTAAACCAAATTATATCGGCAGGATTTGATG
>JBQGDD010000053.1:0-3876 GCA_052038845.1 Dyadobacter sp.
AGTGTGCAGGCATCTCCTGCTACTACTTTGGGTAATATCTCTTCCTGGGTAGCTCAGGATTTAAAAAGCAACGGCCCGGACATATCACATTCTATTACCTGTTCTACAGCACTGCACGCTGTTTTAAATGGTGTAGCGTGGCTACAGGCAGGTATGGCCGATAAGTTTTTGGTAGGAGGGAGCGAAGCACCGTTAACGCCTTTTACCATAGCCCAGATGCAGGCTATGAAAATATACTCTGCCAATAAAGAAGATACTTACCCATGCCGCGCTTTAGACTCTGACAAAACCAAAAACACAATGGTTTTAGGCGAAGGGGCTGCCTCGGCATGTTTAGAGGCAGGGTATAAAGAAAGTGCCCTTGGCTATATAACGGGCATTGGCTATGCTACCGAAGCACTAAAACACAGTGTGTCTATTTCTGCTAATGCAGAGTGCCTTCAAAAATCTATGCGGATGGCTATGCAGCATATAGCCCCGGGTACTATAGATGCCGTTGTTATGCATGCACCGGGTACAGTTAAAGGCGACTCTTCTGAATATAAGGCAATGCAGGATGTTTTTGGAGATAAACTTCCCCTGCTGACTACCAACAAATGGAAGATAGGGCATACGTTTGGAGCATCGGGGCTGCTAAGCCTTGAGCTTGCGCTTTTAATGCTTGCCAACAACCGTTTTATTGGTGTTCCTTTTATTCATCATGATGCACCAAGAAGACCTATGAAAAACATACTGGTAAACGCAGTAGGTTTTGGTGGGAATGCGGTAAGTATTGTAGTTTCAAAACAGCCCTAAAAAAAGAACCCCGACAACTCAATAAGAAGTTGCCGGAGTTCACATCCAACTAAAAAATTACTAAACATCATAGCAGACGAATCTGCTACAATTCTTTTAATGCTGTATTGCCGTATAGTGGCACGTACAGGATGATTAATTCTTATTCTTTTTTCAGGAACTTTTTAAGTAATGGCCCCTTCTCATTTAAGGTCTGGGGCTATTACATCCAACTAAAAAATTACTAAACTATTATGAAGAATTAATTCAACATAATTTTCTTTGTAACAACCTGTTTGTTATCCAGAGTTGTTTTTACTATAAGTACCTGATTTTTGCTTGTTAGCGAACTGCTTGCAAACTCTGTATTGTTAACTTTGGCATTAGTATAAATAGTCCTGCCAAGAGTGTCATAAATTGTAACTGATTCTATAGTGCGTGGCGCAGATATATTAACCTTGTCATCATTACGATATACGATAACCTGAGATGAAGGGATTTCGAAATTATCATTATTAAGAGCCTCTATGGTATAGATAATCTGGAAGCGGTCTTCAAATGTTCCTGTTTCAGAAACAAAGGTATAATTACTTTCTTTAAGATTATGGGTACTGCCATTTATATTATCAACAATATATATGTTTTGTCCGTCTGCAAAAAGCCCGTCTTCACTACCTATAGAGATTTTAAAAGTACCTGCCGTTTGTGTATGGAAACCAAGATTTACAACATCACTAACTACAAACTCCGGCCTTGCCTGTATAGAGAGCCTTAAAGTATCCTGAGGCTGATTTACTACAGAGTATAACCTTATGCTTCCGTCAAGTAATGATTTACCGTCATATCCGTTATCATATCCGGTTGTAGCCCCGGCTACATAACCTACTACAGTTTGTGCGAATGCCTCGTCAGCTTCAACCTGAGCATTGTTTGAAACATTTAACCAATAACGGCTTGGCTGTGCCACAGTTTCTGCCTGAAGCGTATCTGAAGCCATCCTGAAAAAGTTGTTATAGTTGTCAGGCATACGCATGTTGTTCCTGAAAACAAGGTCCTGTGTGTTTTTAGCCTGTACTATAAAACCCTGACCTGTATTAAGTACACCTTCCGGGTTAATGCTGAAAGGATCTGCAATAAGATTGTTGCCATCATTTTCACTGCTACTGCCACCTGCTGCTGTATTAGCTGTATACGCTAATTTGGTTATAGTACTATATGATGAGTTATTAGGGTTGTTGGTTTTTCTCCATACGTATAATGTACCTTCAATATTGTCTATGTTAGCGTCAATAAACTTAGTGATGCTTATTGGTGATGGGTATGGATTACCAACTCCGTTGTATGAAAGGTTAACATTAGTATATGAAAGCGGTATACGCACAGTACCGGTATTTGGCGTACCTTCAAAAATACCTTCGAAAGCAACACGTGTTGTACCTGCATTATAACCTGCAGTTGCCCCGGAATTAGGATATCCGTTCGGCATACGTATAAGGTATCCTTTACCTCTTGTAAATGTATTAACTTCCGGGTCTATAGAGAGGTAATTGTTTTCTGTTGTATTATAAACATAGAAACGGTTGCTGATAGTATTAGGCGAAAAATCTAACAGTGTTTGTGTACCGCTAACAGGAGAACTCCAAATAGCATAATCTAGACGCCTTAGCTTAGATCCATTTCTTTTTACAGTAACAATACCCGTATTCTGCGTGTTTTCAATTTGTATTAGGTTGCTGCTGCTTTCAAATGTCATAAAAGCGTCCTCACCAACATTTACACTGTGTACAACTATAGCTGTAGCATTATTTGTAAAGTTAATTACAGCTTGACCTTCTACAAAAACAGAGCAGGCATTAAATGTACCGCCATTCTGCGTGTAGTTTGCTGTAAAAATTACGTCTTTATCTGCGGTTGGTGTTCCGTTACTCCATGTCTCACCATCCCATGTGGTAGAGCTGTCGCAATATATACCCTCATCAGTTCCGGGTTCCGGTAACTGGATAGCGCCAAACTCATCTGCACCCATGTCAGGAGCAGTAGTATTACGTATCTGTCCGTCAATATCCTGTGGTACGACAGCGTTAATTGCGCCAGTGCCTAAATTGCTAAGGGCGGCATTTTGCTCGTTATATTGGTCAATATGCAAATCGGTAGCTGAAACAAACGCAGGTAATACATTAATTGAGTTTGCGTCTTTGCCAGAAGCTGACTGCCATCCGCTTAGTGTTGTTTGTGCATACGGATTACCTCCATTAGTTATATTTGGTCCATAGTTTCCTATAAATTTAGTAGAAAAGTAGTTGTTGTAATTTAAGTTACTAAATGTTGAGGCATTAGGATTGATAACTGCTATGGCAAATCGTTCTGTTGCTGTGTTACTCTGATTGTTAACAAATATATTATTTCTAACATCTAATGCGGTAACTCCAGACTCTATATACAAACAGGCAGAATAATTTCTTACGGTTGTAGTTTGATTAGTCTGTAACTTTACAGTATTATGGTACAGTTTATATCCGCCTCCTGATTTTATATATATACCAAACCCATTATTAGAACTACCACTATTACCTCCAGCAGAAACGTTTAAGATAAAGTTGTTAGCTATTGTTATATTTGAATTTGTATTGGTTGATTCAAGAGTGATTCCTGCAAATGCTTCACTATCTGTACCTTCTTCAGTTCTGACAAGATCTCGCATGCTGTTTCGACGAATTTGCCCATTACTTGTGTTGTTGGCAATTAATAAGCCACTAGCCCTTAAACCGCTTGAACTTGTATTTCTATACAGGTTATATACAAGGTTTTCAGTATAATTAAAACCGTTAACGTTAGAAAGGTATGCAGGCTGTATAATAGTTTCAGTATTGTTTTCTGCACCTAAATCATTTTGGTGTATAACTATATTTGTAGTAAGAGTGCTGCCTCCATTTATATATACACCCTGTTTAACGTTTATAAAATTATTGTTAGTAAGGTTAAGATTAGAATTATTAGCAGAAGAAGGATCAACGCTCATAGCATTATTAGATACAATACCATTATTACCCGAATAAAAACCTACGCAAAACCTGCCATCGGCATTTTTAAAGTTTTGCCTTA
>JBQGDD010000054.1:0-10163 GCA_052038845.1 Dyadobacter sp.
AAAAAAGGCTCTTTTTTAAAAAGTCGCGGCGATATACAGGAAGATGTGCTTAAAACCGGAACAAAACCTCAACTGGAAAACTGGGGAACAGAACCCACTGAAAAAGCTGGGATACTGCACATTGAAAAGGATGGTAAACCGTACAGGCATACAGTACCCACAAAGCCGGGTAATTATTATGAGTTCTTCGACCTTTTGTATCAGTCCATCGTTATGGATAAGCCCGAACCTGTTTCGGCAGAAGACGGTCTAAAGGTTATGAAAATAATTGATGCAGCACAGCAAAGCAGCGAACAGAAAAAAGTTATAGTACTATAATACATTTATTCAACATGGAAAAAAGACAGTTAGGTGATACAAAACTACAGGTGTACCCTGTAACCTTTGGTGGTAACGTTTTTGGGTGGACAATAGATGAAAAAACATCTTTTGAAATACTGGACGCTTTTATCGGGGCAGGCTTTAACTTTATAGATACAGCAGATGTATATTCCCGCTGGGCAGAAGGCAACAAAGGGGGAGAATCAGAAACCGTTATTGGGAACTGGCTGCATAAAAATAAAAACCGTGACAGGGTGATAATCGCTACAAAAGTGGGCAGCGATATGGGCGACGGTAAAAAAGGACTTTCTAAAAAAAATATTTTAAAAGCGGCTGAAGATTCGCTTAAAAGGCTCAAAACAGATTATATCGACCTGTATCAAACACATTTTGATGATGAGGCAACCCCTATAGAAGAAACGCTTGATGCCTATGCACAACTGATAAAAGAAGGCAAGGTAAGGCACATTGGGGCGTCTAATCTTTCTGCCGAAAGGCTTAAAGATTCGTTACAGATAGCTTTTGAAAAAGGGCTTCCGGCTTATGAAACATTTCAGCCGCATTACAACCTGTATGAGCGTAAAGCTTTTGAAGATGGTTTAGAGCCTGTATGCCTGGGTAATAACCTTGGCGTACTGAATTATTTTTCGCTGGCAAGCGGTTTCCTTACCGGGAAATACCGCTCTAAAGACGATCTTGATAAAAGCCAGCGTGGCGGCGGCGTGGCAAAATATCTTGATGACAGGGGCTTTAAAATACTGGCGGCACTGGATAAAGTAGCAGATGAACTCAATACCACACAGGCAACTGTTGCATTGGCATGGCTTATTAAGCGTCCGTCGGTTACTGCACCTATTGTGAGTGCTACAAGCCTTAAACAGTTGGAAAGCATTATCAAAGCCCCGGATTTAGAAATTACCGAAGAGCAGCTACGCTACCTAACACAGGAGAGTGCCTGGTAATAACTCAAAAAAATATACTTATGGAAACAGCACAGTATCAGTTTAAAGATGATGGTAAAATGCCCAACAGTGTTTTTCCGCTTGTAGTATATAAAAAAGCGTTTCCTGTAGCGGATAATCTTGCCGATGTTATAGAAGAAAATTTCGCCAAGAATAACTGGAAAAACGCCTGGCGTAATGGTGTTTATACTTATCATCATTACCACAGCACAAGCCATGAGGTACTGGGTGTTTACAAAGGCACAGCACAGTTGCAGTTGGGTGGCGAAGAGGGTAAAACTCTTGATGTTTCTGCTGGCGATGTACTTATAATCCCGGCGGGTACAGGGCATAAAAAACTATCAGCATCAGATGATTTTGCAGTAGTGGGTGCATATCCAAATGGTATGGACTATGACCTGCTTACAGGCAAATCCGAAGAAAGGGAAAAAGCATTGGTAAACATAGCAAAAGTACCCTTTCCTGATAACGATCCGGTAGTTGGTACAGCAGGCGGCATTAATGAATTTTGGAAATAAGTATTGTTTATAACCGCATAGGTTATTTAGGGTAAAATCACACAGCCGTGAATAACAAAAAGCGGTAATTTTGTACGCTCATTAAAACACTACTAAAATAAATTGTACCACTATGCAGGGAGAGGTTAAATTGTCGGGTAAACCTACAGATGCACTTGCCTATAAAAAGGCGTATAAAGATGCGAAGGCATCTTACCTTAACCGCATACGCTGGGCTGTATCATCACTGTATTTTTCTATGGGGTTATGTTTTGCAACATGGGCAAGCCGCATACCCGATATAAAAACAGCCCTTTCCCTATCCGAAGCTGATTTGGGTACCGTACTGTTTGCCATACCCTTTGGTCAGTTGTTTGCCATGCCTTTTTCGGGCAGGCTTGCTGCCAGGTACGGCAGCCATGTAACCTCACTGGTTGGGCTTAGCCTGTACATTATCAGCTTAACCGGGCTTGGTTTAGGTACTGAAAGGTGGCACCTGTTGCTTGCTTTGTTCTTTTTTGGCATGTTCAGCAACATTACCAACATATCTATCAACACCCAGGGCATTTATACCGAGGGGCTTTTTAAAAGGGCTATCATGTCATCCTTTCATGGCGCATGGAGTATTGCAGGCTTTACAGGGGCTTTAATAGGTTTGGGGATGATGGCATTGCAGGTTTCGCCGCTTTTCCATTTTATTGGCGTTTCGGCTGTGCTGCTTTTTGTAGTAGGGTTTAATTACAAATACCTCGTTAAGGCAAAAAGCCCGGAGCCAACGGTTAAGAAAAAGCGTTTTACAAAGCCAGCCCCAATGCTGATATGGCTTGGCATTATAGGCTTTTGCTGTATGGTAAGCGAGGGTATAATGTTCGACTGGAGCGGGGTATATTTTAAAGAAGTTGTAGAAGCCCCGGGAGCACTGGTTATTTTGGGATACACCTCATTTATGATAATGATGGCAACAGGGCGTTTTTTAGGCGACAGGGTAATACATAAGTTTGGCAGGAAGCGGGTATTGCAGATAAGCGGCTGCATGATATCTGTAGGGCTTTTTACCGCAGTTGCCTTTCCTTATATAATTCCGTCAGTCATTGCTTTTATGATGGTTGGGCTTGGTGTTTCTACCGTTGTGCCCACCGTTTACAGCCTGGCGGGCAGAACGCCAAATGTATCCCCCAGTATTGCGCTTACCATTGTGTCGAGCGTAAGTTTTTTAGGGTTTTTGTTAGGCCCGCCCGTAATAGGATATATTGCCGAGGCTACCAGCCTTCGGATATCGTTCGCACTTATCGGAATTTTCGGTTTTGGCATTGTGCTGCTTGTAAATAAAATAAAAGATTAACAGTAAATAATAAACATCATGGAATACAGAAAAATAGGCGATTCAGATTTAAAATTATCAGTAATAACCTTTGGCGCATGGGCTGCCGGAGGCTGGATGTGGGGCGGCACAGAGCGTAAAGACGCTATTGAAGCCATAAGGAAATCGTATGACGAGGGTGTAACCTCTATAGATACTGCACCCATTTACGGTCAGGGCGACAGCGAAGAAATTGTTGCCGAAGCCATACAGGGCATAGGCCGTGATAAGGTAGAGATTATCACTAAGTTTGGTATGCGGTGGGATTTGGCTAAAGGCGATTTTGCCATGAAGAGCAAAAACAACCACGGTCAGGACATTGATATTTATAAATATGGCGGTAAAGAAAGCATAATCAAAGAATGTGAAGACAGCCTTAAGCGTTTAAAAACAGATTATATTGACCTGTACCAAATGCACTGGCCGGAAAGTACTACACCAATACAGGAAAGCATGGAAGCGGTAGCACAGCTTGTAAAAGACGGTAAAGTGCGCCATGCAGGTGTGTGCAACTATAATGTAGCGCAGATGCAGGAAGCGGTAAAGCACGTAAAGGTAATTAGCGACCAGGTGCCTTACAGCATGGTAAAGCGTGAAATAGAACGTGATTTAGTGCCGTATGCTATAGAAAATAACATTGGCATTATAGCATACAGCCCGCTTGAAAGAGGCTTGCTGACAGGCAAAATGAAACCCGGACATCATTTTGAAGAGGGCGACCACAGGGCAAATATTTATTTTTACAGTGATGAAAACCTGAAAAGAACAGATGCTTTTTTAAACAAACTGAAACCACTTTCAGAAGATAAAAATGTCTCAATATCTCAACTGGTTTTAAAGTGGACAATAGAGCAGCCGGGCATTACAATTGCACTTGCCGGGGCAAGGAATGCAGAACAATCGGTACAGAATGCAAAAGCAGTTAATGTAACCCTGTCTAAAGAAGAAATTGATTTTATTACTACAGAGCTGAGTAAACTTGAGCTTGTAAAATAAGCTGCTAACCTGTATAAACAATAAAACGGAGGCAATTGCTTCCGTTTTATTGTTTATAGTTTTAAAGTTACTTCTTAGCTACTTCTATAGTCACTTTAAGCAAACCGTTATTTTTATTGTCGGTTATTTCCATAAATGCCCGCTTAGATAAATCAATATCCCTGCCCCTTGTAAATGGTCCCCTGTCATTTATGGTTACTATTACAAATTTGCCATTGGCTTTATTAGTAACCCTTACTACTGTGCCAAAAGGCAGTTTTTTATGGGCGGCTGTGTAATTGTTGTTATTAAAGCGTTCGCCACTGGCGGTTTTTCTGCCGTTAAATTTATTGGCATAATAAGTGGCTACCGCATTTTTATCGTACTTTGAAAATGAGCCTGCCGAAGGTCTTTTTACCGAAGAACATGACGCTAGTAGTGCTATTACCAAAAAAAGTGCTATGCGTTTAGCCATACGGTGTTATTTAGCTTCTTCTACTATCTCTATTTTTACTTTAAAAGTACCTGAACTCTTTTTTGAGGCAATTTCCATAAAGGCTTTTTTGGTAAGGTCTATCTCCAGCTTTTTACTGAAAGGCCCCCTGTCATTCACCTTTACATCTACCCATTTGCCGTTAGCCTCGTTAGTAACACGAACTACGGTACCAAAAGGCAGCTTCATGTGGGCAGCGGTATATTTTGTATTGTCAAAGCGTTCACCACTGCTTGTTTTGCGCCCGTTAAATTTATCGGCATAATAGGTGGTTAAAACATCCTTTTTATATAAGGTAAGTTTAGGCAGTGTATCATTGCATACTTCCTCCTCCACAACCTGTACCGGTTCAGGCTTTTTTTCTACGCATGAGGTAAACCCCATGGCAGCAAGCAGTACAATTATAAATACAGTAGTAAATAAACTTTTTTTCATACCGGAAATTTTAATTGTGCCTACAGCACAAATAATATGCCGAAACAGATGGCTATATTAACTTAACCATGCACTCCAGGGAATCCTGCTTAACAGTAACAGTAAACCAATAGCATACATCCACCCGATTTTTTTGAACCTGCCAACATCAGTAGTTTCTTTTTTATGTTTAGACCAGCCTATAGTTATAAGCGCAATTGCAATAATATTTATCAGCGGATGCTCAACAACATAAAGGCGCAGGGTAGCATTTTTCATTATAGCCCCCATTCCTGCCGACTTCGCAGTTTCGATATACGGAGATGTAAAAAGGATAATAAGCCCAAGTAAAAGCTGCATGTGCGAAAATATAAGAGCGATAAGTGCTATCTGCCTGTCTTTTTTTAAAAATACCCTTTTACCCGAAATACCTGTAAAAGCATTGAGCGATGCAATAAGCAATAATCCAAGTACTGCATAAGCAATATACGAGTGCAGCCCTACTATAGATGAATATGAATCCATTTGGTTAGTTGTTTTTAGTTACAAGCAAATATAATAAAATAACCTATAAAAAATGTTCCCGCCGGGGGCGGGAACACTAAACTAACCTACTATTTGTAAAACTAAAAAATATTTATCGCTGATTTTATATATGCAAAAGTCAGTTTTTTAAAACCGAATAAGGTTAAGCCAGTATTAAATACTATCTGTTTTACAAAAAGTTAATCTGCTATTTTTTACTTAAATATTGTTTTAAAAGAAAAGATGTACTGCTGTCGTGCTGTTTTACCTCCCCGCTGTTTATTTCACTCAATATACTGTTGGCAAGCTGCTTGCCAAGCTCTACACCCCACTGGTCATAACTAAAGATATTCCAGATAACACCCTGCACAAATATTTTATGCTCATACAGTGCTACTAAAGACCCTAAGGTTTCCGGCGTAAGTTTATCAATAAGCAGTGTGTTTGTAGGCTTATTGCCTGTAAACACTTTAAACGGAAGCAGGAAATCTGCCTTATCGCCCGTTACACCCTGTTTTTCAAATTCAGCCTTTACCTGTGCTTCGGTTTTACCGTTAAGCAGGGCTTCAGTCTGTGCAAAAAAGTTAGACATCAGTTTATCATGATGATTCTGGTTGCCATGCAGTGATTTTACAAACCCTATAAAATCTGTAGGGATAAGTTTAGTTCCCTGATGTATCAACTGGAAAAACGCGTGCTGCGAGTTAGTGCCCGGCTCTCCCCATATAATGGTACCCGTTTGGTAATTTACAAGGTTGCCGTCCCTGTCAACACTCTTACCGTTACTCTCCATAATGCCCTGTTGCAGGTATGGTGCAAGTTTTTGCAGGTACTGTGTATAAGGTATTAAAGCCTCGCTTTCGGCACCAAAAAAGTTGTTGTACCAAACACTTAACAAAGCCAGCGTAACAGGAATATTTTTGTCGAATGACGCCGTACGGAAATGCTCATCCATTTCGTGCGCTCCTTTAAGCAGCCTGTCAAAATTATCAAAACCTACCGAAAGGCTTATGGTAAGCCCTACAGCACTCCAAAGAGAGAAGCGTCCGCCTACCCAGTCCCACATCGGGAAAATATTATCCTGGTGAATGCCAAAGCCGGTTACATTTTTTATATTGGTAGATACCGCCACAAAATGTTTGGCTACATCCTCCTGAGAGGCACTTTTAAGAAACCACTCCCTAACAGTTTCAGCATTGCTAAGGGTTTCCTGTGTGGTAAACGTTTTAGATACTATTACAAAAAGCGTCGTTTCGGGGTTTAGCCCTTTAAGGCTCTCCATCACATGGTCGCCATCAACGTTAGATATAAACCGTACCTCAAGCTGGTTTTGGTAATATGCCAGAGCTTCAACCACCATAGCAGGACCAAGGTCGCTGCCCCCAATACCAATGTTTACCACATGGGTAAAGGCTTTACCAGTATAGCCCTTGCGGTTACCGTTTATAACCTCATCGCTAAACTGCTTAATCTTATTTTTAACAGCATATACTTCGGGCATAACATTTTCGCCCTCCACCATTACCGATGCATTTTGGGGCGCACGCAGTGCTGTGTGCAGTACCGCCCTGCCCTCTGTTTTATTTATTGCCTCTCCGTTAAAGTAGCTTTCAATAGCTCCTTTAAGGTTTACCTCTTCTGCAAGGCTCTGCAAAAGCCGCATTGTTTTCTCGTTAACAATGTTCTTGGAATAATCTACTAAAAAATTATTCCACTGAATGTGGAATCTTTCGCTTCGGCTGCTGTCTGCGGCAAACATATCCTGCATTTGGGCATACTGCATATCAGCAAAGTGTTCCCGTAGCTGCTGCCATGCAACAGTACCGGATGGGTTGGTGTTTTCAAGTGCCATTTTAATGTGTCTATTTTGTGAATGTGATGTTCGATATGCTGTCCAGCTCTTTTTTAAGCGGCGTCATGTATGCCGTAAACCGTGGCTTATGTTTTTCTGTCATAGGTTCAGAGCTTGGCAGCCTTTGCTTAAGCGCATCTACCTGTACACCGTTTTTCCAGAAACGGTAGCACACGTGCGGCCCGGTGGCAAGCCCTGTACTGCCCACTTTTCCTATAACATCGCCCTGATGTACACGCTGCCCCTTTCTTACCAATATTTTAGACATGTGCAGGTATTGGGTAGTATATGTATTGTTGTGCTTAACCTTAACATAATTACCGTTACCGGATGTATATCCGGCTTCTATAACAGTACCCGAGGCGGTAGTCATAATAGGGGTTCCGGCAGGTGCGGCATAATCAGTACCGTTATGCGCTTTCCAGCGTTTTTGTACAGGGTGAAAACGTTTGGGGGAAAATCGGGAACTTATACGGCTGAATTTAAGCGGGGCTTTTAAAAACATACTTTTCAACACTTTGCCCTCTTCATCATAAAAATCTGCCCTTTTGCTGTTTTCATCCTGCTTAAAAGGAAAAGCATACCGTTTATCACCTTTAGTTACAAAAACAGCAGCTTCTATATTTTCTACCCCTGCGTATATGCTGTCGCTTATAAAACGTTCGTTTATAGTAACGGCAAACCTGTCTCCCTTCTGAAGTTTAAAAAAGTCGATAGACCATGCATAAATTTCAGAAAGTTCGTGGGTTAATGCCGGGGTTGCCCCTGCTTTGCTCACGGTTTCTGAAAGTGAGCCTTCTATCTCCGCCGCTATCGTCCTGCGTTTAATAGTAAGCGGTTTTGATTTTTTAGATGCCTTTGCTATAGAATCTCTAAAATCGATTATATAATAATCAAGATCGCTTGCTTGATATACAAAAATTTCAAGTTTATGCGGGTCATTCTTAGATCTTAACTTTGTAAAAGGCTTACCTACCCTGATATTTCTTAAATTGAAAGTATCTTTTATCTGTTGGGTTATATTATGTATCTGCCCTGCATCAAAACCCTCTACAGAAAGTATTTTACCAAAAGTATCACCGTTGGCTATAGTATCGCGCTCAACCTGAAAATCATTAAGCACAAAACCAAACTCCTTTACAACCGGTTCTTTTTTAATGGCTGCTACAGGTTTTTCCTGATTTTTATCTTTATCGTTTTGCTTGTCGTTACAGGCGGTTAGGGTTAATAATAGTATTAATATTAGGTATCTCAATTTTAAAACTCTTTATCAGTTATACATTTTCACCCCAGGTGCGCAGCTCTTCTTCAGACCATAGCTCGGGGAAAAATATTCTCCTCTGGTATTTGGGGTGCATATATTTTTTCCAGTCGCTGCCCCCGGTAGCTTCCTGCGGCCCCGAAACACTTTCTATATATTTTTTTGCGGTGTTGTAATGCCCCATTACCCAGGTAACATTAACCGTATAGTCATAATGCCTCATTGCCTTAATAAGCGTGGCATCCTGCTGGGTTTCCTGCGGAAGCTGCTTAAATTTCTGCCAGATGTTTTTAGTATTATACTCTTCCATATAACGCAAAAACTCCTGCTTATATTTCCTTTCAAACTCTTTTAACAGGTATGATTTTTCTCCCGTTTTATAATCTTTGCCCGCAGCCTGCCAATACAGGTGCTCCAACGCGTGCTCATAGGGCGTGTTCCTGTCTATTGTAGCGCGGTAACGGTAATCTATAAGGTTAATAAGGTCTGTACTGGCAAACTCAATAAGCCTGTACTGCGCGCTCTGAAAGCCGCTGGCGGGCGTTAATGTGTTCCTGAACTTCATGTACTGCTCCGGCTGCATACCATTACCCATAATATCAAAAGATGTGGTAAGCATATCAAAATAACGGCTTATGCGCATCAGTTTTTCTGTAAACAGCCCGGTTGTTGGGTTATCGTTATAGCATAGCTGCTCTGTTTCCCACAATACCATTTTAAATAAAAGCTCATTAACCTGATGGTACATTATAAACACCATCTCATCGGGAAGTGTGGTTCTCTGTATCTGTAAATTAAGTAATGCGTCCGTTTGTATATAATCCCAGTAGGTTATAGGTTTTGCCCATAACAGCCCCTCAAGGTGCGTTTCGGTTTTTTGGTTGATAGCCCTGAATTTTTCATCAATTTCATTGAGCCTTTCTATTATAGGGGGTGTTAACTCCATCTATTATTTATTTTATTACTTTTAAAGGGTGCGACTGCCCCTGTATCCTGTCAATATCTGCCTTTAAAGATCCTACAGCAAGGTCTGCTTTAATACGCATTGGTATTTTATTATCGTCGTCTGATATCCAAACCGTTAAACTTTCTTCTTCCTTAAACACACGGCCCGCCTGAACATAAGGGCGGAATATCATGGTTGGCACGGTGCCAAATTTAGTGGATATATTTTCCCTGCCGATAAATTTAAGTTTAAACTTTGTAATTTCATCATCAAAAAACATATCTACCGATAT
Organism: Dyadobacter sp.; assembly: GCA_052038845.1. Taxonomy (GTDB): domain Bacteria; phylum Bacteroidota; class Bacteroidia; order Flavobacteriales; family Flavobacteriaceae; genus Flavobacterium. Next base: position 9,899 of record JBQGDD010000054.1, read on the forward strand.
GGATTCCCCTATGGCTAACTTTTCTACATCGGGGTGGTTTCTTAAATAATAAAAAGTAGATACAATATCCTGCACGTTCTCTGTTACCGATACTGTTTTTTGTGTATTGTGCTTATAATCTTTTACCAGTACGGTTTTGTTACCCTGGTTAAAAAAGCCTTCCTGGTTTTTTGTATAGCCCCCTTCGGATATTTTCCTAACATACTGGTAAGGCCTTCCGGTAGCTTTATCAAAATAGCTTTCGTAATTATCTTCTACCTTAAAA
>JBQGDD010000055.1:0-3119 GCA_052038845.1 Dyadobacter sp.
TAAACAAATTGGATTTGGTACAGGGCAAAATGCCTTTATAACATATCTTGAATCTGTTAAAAAAAATCAGCAAATATCTTACACTGGTATAGAGGCATATCCCGTTGCAACTGAAGAGGCTTTACAGCTAAATTATGTAAATGAGCTAAATGCAGAGGATGAAAAGTATATTTTTGAGATGCTGCACACCTCTAAATGGGATGAAGAGATAGAACTGAATGCTAATTTTTTGTTATTTAAACGGCAACAGTTGTTTGAAAAGATAACTGATGAAGACAGATATGACCTTATATACTTTGATGCGTTTGGTTATCATGCCCAGCCTGAGTTGTGGAGTATTGCAATATTTGCACAAATGTACAAAGCACTTAAAAATGAGGGGGTTTTAGTTACTTATGCCTGTCGTACAGTAATAAAAAAAGCTATGGAAGAGGCTGGCTTCACAGTTGAAAAACACCCTGGGCCGCCAGGTAAAAGAGAAATGTTGATTGCTAAAAAATGTTTAAAGCATTGTTAAAATGTTAATGTATTGAATATTTTAACGCATCATGTTTAAATTATATTTATTTATGATGCTTTTTTTGCTATATTTACATAGTCGTTAATATTCAAATATCAACAATAATTTTCATAGAAATTATGACCAGACCTATGTATAGCTACACAAAGCAAATTTTAGAGAGCGTAAGTTTTGATCCTAAACTGTTTTGTAAAGAAGTTGAGAAAGCAATTAAGCTTTTACTGCCTTATGAAATTGAGCAGCTTATAGACTGGCTTAATGACTTTACCGTAAAAAAGCCTGAATTAAAGTCCTGCCTGGTGTATGTTGAACAATAAAAAAAGGAGCTGAATTTTCAGCTCCTTTTTTATTTTTTGTGTAGGGGGCTGCTTATCTGTACATCCTGAAAAGCAATTGCACCTTTTATCACTCCTGTTATTGTGCTTCTTAAAGCATCAATTATATGGATTTTCAGTTCTTTTTTAGAGTATATAAGGCTTACCTCCCTAGATGGTTTCGGGTCTTTAAAATGCCTTAATTTATCTGTAGCTTTGCCCATATCCAAAGTATGCAAATAGGGCAGGAGCGTCATACCCAGCCCTTCATCGGCCAGCTTTACCAGTGTTTCAAAACTCCCGCTTTCAATCTGAAAATTGCTTCCGCCCGGCAGGTTTGTGGCTTTGCAGATATTAAGTACATTATTACGGAAGCAATGCCCGTCCTGTAATAGTAAAATATTGTTTAGGTTTAACTCAAGGTCTTCAATTTCAAATTCTTTTTTCCTGTAGGCAGGATTGTTTTCAGACACATAAGCAACAAATGGTTCATAATACAGTACTATTTCCTTTATAGTTTCTTCGTCGAGAGGAGTGGCAGCAATCGCAGCATCAAGCTGTCCGTTTTTAATCATCCTTATAATTTCTTCGGTAGTGCGCTCTTCAATTATAAGGTTTACTTTAGGGTACTTTTTTATAAAGTTAGCCATAAACATTGGCAGCAAAGTAGGCATAATAGTAGGGATGATGCCTATTTTAAAATCTCCGCCAATATAACCTTTTTGCTGGTCAACAATATCTTTTATCCTTCCCGATTCGTTTACAATATTTTTTGCCTGTATCACTATTTTTTGCCCTACATCAGTAAGCTGTATTGGCTTTTTACTTCTGTCAAATATTTGTATATCAAGTTCTTCTTCAAGTTTTTGTATCTGCATACTAAGAGTTGGCTGTGTAACAAAACATTTCTCAGCAGCAAGGGTAAAGTTTTTATGTTCGGCAACTGCAAGTACGTAATAGAGTTGGGTAATGGTCATCAGTATAATTTTTTATGATAAAATTATAAAAAGTATCAATATTACCTATTCTTTTTATGGTTAATTTTACTTATATTTAATGAAGTAAATACTTACATAATCTATAAATAATATAACTATTATGGCAACAAAAAAGAAGAGAGAAGATATTAATGTATTGGGTTTACCCGTAAAAGAAACTGAAGTTATTGCAGCAGAACTTAATATATTGCTTTCAAATTTTCAGGTTTATTATCAAAACCTGCGTGGTATTCACTGGAATATTAGGGGTAAACGTTTTTTTGACCTTCATGTAAAATTTGAAGAGCTATATAATGATGCACAGCTAAAAATAGATATGATAGCAGAGAGGGTGCTAACGTTAGGAAGTACACCACTGCATACTTTCGAAGAATATATTGCCAACAACAGGCTTGAGGTTGGAAAAAATGTATCAAAAGATGTTGAGGCTGTACAGCTTATTATAGATTCTCTGTCTAATCTTCTTAAAATTGAGAGAATTATACTTGAAGAAACTGATAAGATAAATGATGAAGGAACAAACTCTATGATGAGTGATTTTATAACCGAGCAGGAAAAGACAATCTGGATGATGAAGGCTTGGAGCGAAGAAGAAATTTAACAGCAACTTAAGTAGATAAATTATTACAAAAATGTAAAATTGAGTACCTTCGCTACTAATGAAGTTTGTTGTAAACATAGTACTTTTAATGTTTGTTTCATTTTTATCACTGCCAACAATTATTAGCGTAGTTAAAAATGATTCTGACATATCTGTGGTATATACCCTTACAGAAGAGGAAATGAACAAAGAAAAGGAAGTAGTTGTTTACACCAAAACAGAATTTCAGTTTACATTTATTGAATCCGCTATTAATAGCACACTAATACAATCTCAGCATCTCCAAAAAAAGGATAATTTTTTTGGAGATGTTTTTTTACCTCCTCCCGAAGTAAATATCTCGTAGCGATACCCTCATCGCTTATTCATAGCATTGCTTTTCATAAATAATATCAAAGAGCAAAAGTGCATGGCGTTATTTATTGAAAAATATCCGGATAAATTAAACAGTATACTTAAATAACAATTAAACAAATTAATTATGAGCGTAGAGTTTTATAAAAAAATAATAGATAATAATAAAACATGGTCTGAAACCAAATTATCACAAGACCCTGAATATTTTGAAAAGCTGGCAAAAGGACAAAAACCACCGTTATTATGGATTGGATGTTCTGATAGCCGTGTACCTGCTAATGAGGTTATTGGTGCGCAGCCGGGCGAAGTGTTTGTACACCGTAATATAG
>JBQGDD010000056.1:0-8572 GCA_052038845.1 Dyadobacter sp.
GCAGTTTTTCTTTATGGCAGAAGTTATATCTGTATTTCCTGAAAAGCAAGGTGAAGATTTTGTGATTACTAAAAAACAGATAGAAAGGGTATTAGAAAATAAAACTCCTGAAGCATTAGTAGTACGTACTTTGCCTAACAGTATAGAAAAGAGGCATAAAAATTACAGTAATACCAACCCTACTTATTTTGAGGAAGAGGCGGTATTATATTTACGCAAATTAAGGATAAAACATTTGCTTACAGACCTACCAAGCGTAGATAAAGAAAAGGATGACGGCAAACTATTGTGCCATAAAGCTTTTTGGAATGTTAAGGACATAAATAATGTTAATGCTGATGCCCGCTATGAAGCTACAATAACAGAAATGATATTTGTTCCTGATACTGTAACGGATGGTAGCTATGTACTGAATTTACAGATAGCATCGTTTGAAAATGATGCTTCACCCAGTAAGCCTGTATTATATAAATTACTATCATGAAAATATTAGTTAAGTTTGAAGAAGCTGCACTATTTATATTCAGCATATATTTATTCTCCCTGCTGAATTTTGATTGGTGGTTATTTATAGCACTGCTATTGGTGCCTGACTTTTCAATGTTAGGTTATTTAGCAGGTAATAAAACCGGGGTGTGGCTGTACAATTTATTTCATCATACAGGTGTTGCGGTTGCAGTATATCTTATTGGAATTTACTCCGGTAACGGAGTACTGCAGTTAGCGGGTGTTATATTGTTTGCACACAGCAGGATGGACAGGCTTTTTGGCTATGGGCTTAAATATGAAAAAGGTTTTAAGTACACACATTTAGGTGCTATTGGTAAATAGAGCATAGTATGGATATACAGGATTATTATGACTACTGCCTTGCAAAAAAAGGCGTTACAGAGCATTTTCCTTTTGATGAAGATACGCTTGTGTTTAAAGTGGGAGGCAAAATGTTTGCGCTTTCTTCTCTTAGCCAGTGGGAAAAAGGCGAAGCTGGTGTAAACTTAAAATGCGACCCTGAAAAAGCCCTCGAACTGAGAGCTGACTATCAGGGTGTACAGCCAGGCTACCACATGAGCAAAGTACACTGGAATACGGTAGCCATAAACAGTGATGTGCCGCTGTCGCTTTTAAAAGAGCTGATAGACCATTCTTATAAGCTGGTATTCAACAGCCTTACTAAAAAGCTTCAGGCAGAAATTACATCATAGCTTTTTTCTGCTTTTCAGAAAAGCTGTCAGCCTGCAACTCCAATAATTCAATGGCTTTTTTCTTTTTATAATTATATAGCTCTTTATCCTCTCTTATTTCGGCATATATGTCATCATAAATACCGGCATCAGTAGCCAGCATTAAATCCCGCTGGTAATTATTTTGGCTTAAATTGGTTTTTAAAGCCATTTCAGCATCTTCTAATTTAAAATCATATTCTCCTTTTTGCGACAGCAGTTTAGCAATAATAGGAGAAGTTTCGATGGCTAAAAACAGTAGCATAATAAAAAAAGAGTGTAGAAAAGGCAGTTTATTAAGTGCATTGATACGTGCCATCAAACCGTCAAACTTGTCAATTATGGGTTGTGTTTCATCTATTTTTTTATCAAGGTTTGCCTGCATAGCTACAGCCTGTTTCTCCTTTTCGGCAATTTTTGCCAAATTAGTTTTCCTTAACGTATCAAGGTGCTTTAAGGCTGCATCATGCTTTTCACGCTTTTCTGTATATACAGGACCTTTGCCCAGCTTCATAGTTCCGGAAGTGCCTTCGGCTTCGGTTATGTAGGTTGAATAAAGGTCATTTACCTCTTTTTCTTTTTTATTAATTTCACTTTTAAGGCTGTCTATTGCGGTCTTGTTATTGGTTATATCGTTGGCATAATAATCAGCAACCTGCTGTTTATTGGCAATGGCAAGTTCATTTTTTTCTTTGAGCAGTACGGTATCAATTTCCTTTTGAAAAATTTTTATCTCCAAAGGCTTTGAAATTACGATTGCTATAATAATAGCAAGTACAACACGTGGCGTTGCCTGGATTAACTCCTGCCCAAAGCTGTTGCGCTTGCGTATGGTTGATACAATAAAACGGTCGAGGTTAAAAATTAAGAACCCCCAAATCAATCCAAAAAATATGGAAGTATAGACATTATCAAACACGGTATATAGTGCATAGCTTGCTGCTATAAATGCCATAACTGCTGTAAAAAATACAGTTGCCCCTATGCCGGCATATTTATTCTGCTCGCCATCGGAACAGGTGTAAATAAGGTTTTTATCTGCGCCGGAGCAGATAATAAAGAAACGCTTTAACATGATTGATTTGATTGATGATTGATACAAAGATAACGGGTTTTTAAATATTTTGTTGTAAGTTGTTGAATACTTTTGTTTTAGAGCCAAAAAAATCCGCCACATTGGGCGGATTAAAATATTATGATTGCTATAAATTAACTAGTATCTACTGAAATAGTATATTACAGTTGTTTTACGAACACTTACGACTTTGTATTAATTGCAATTGGCAGGGTATAAGATGTTCTAACAGGCTTTCCATCATTTTCTCCGGGATTCCATTTCATATTTATACCTTTAAGAACACGCAATGCCTCGTCCCCAAGTCCATGCCCAGGATCTCTCAAAACTTTTATGTCTGTCATACTGCCGTCTTTCTCAACTACAAACGATACATAAATTCTTGCTGTCATATCCTCATCCACTTCAGGAATTTCGAATTCCTGTCCTATGTATTTATAAAAGGCAGCCATTCCACCCGGGTATTCAGGTCGTTTTGTTATCTCTGCCATATTATAGGTTTTTACGTTGTCGGCATTTTCATTCTCAATTAAAACTGGAGCGGCTGTTTCGTCCTGTTTTTGTGTTTCATCTGAACAGGAAATTAATAGTAAGCCAGCAAATACAGGTAGTATGGCAAACTGTTTAACTGTTGCCAATAGGCGTGGGGTGGTTTTTGTCATCATAATTAGTCTTTTTTTGGTTATAGAAAAATTTAAGTTGCTTGCAAGCAGTACCGTTGTATATCCCGATGCTTTTGTTAGCAATAGGTTTTGGTAGGATATAGTGTCACTTGATGTGTTTATTACGCTCTCATCTGCTAGGAACTCATGGTTTAACTGAATTGCTTTTTTATATAAATATAAAAGCGGATTAAACCATAGCAAAGTTTTGAGTAGTTCTGCAAAAAGTATATCAAGGGTGTGTTTTTGGTTTACATGGGTTAGTTCGTGTATATATAGCTCTTCTTCAATAGTGCGGTTCTCATAATCCTCCTTATTAAGAAAAATGTAGTTTAAAAAAGTATGCGGAAGTACCTTTTTGTTAAGCAATACTATAGTAGCGCGATTGTATTTTATGGTTTTATTATTACGTACACTTTTTATAAACTGAGCTACATTAAGTACAAACCGTGTAGCTAATAGCAGTGTTACAACACTATATATACTCCATATAATAATTAATGGATAATTAACTGCCTCCTGTGTTGAAGTACTGTTGACCTCTGTAGGGTTCAGTTCAAATGTGGGTAATACAATTGCATAAGTGTCTGTTTTCACAGGTATTTCCAGAAAAGGTATTGTTAATGAAAACACCAGGCAGAACAGCAGGTAAAACCTGTTAAAGCGGTGCATTTTTTCGCGCTCAAGAAAAAGGTGATACACTGCCAGCAGTACCCCCATACTTAGTGTTGATTTTATCAGGAAGTCAGTCATTGTTTCTTTTTTTGGATTTCCTTATCAATAATCTTTTTGAGTTCTTCCAGTTCAGCCGATGTCATATCAGTTTCTTTAGTAAAAAAAGAAGCAAACTGCGTGGCTGAATTATTGAAGAAGTTTTTAATCATTCCGTTAACCTGTTTAGAAAAATAATCAGATTTAGCTACTAACGGATAGTATTCTCTCGATTTACCATATTCTTTGTAGTTAACAAAGCCTTTTTCTGTCATGCGCTTTAATAGAGTGGCTATAGTTGTAGATGCGGGTTTAGGTTCCGGAAAGGCATCAAGAAGATCTTTCATGAATGCTTTTTCCTGTTTCCATAATAATTGCATTAATTGTTCTTCTGTTTTTGTGAGCTGCATGTTCTACAAGTTTAGATTATGTTCTACAAATGTAGAATAAATATTTTACTGTGCAAATTTTTAGGCAAAAAAAATCCGCCCTGTGTAGGACGGATTCATTTGTTTTATAGATTGTTATAGCCTTAATCCTTTGTAAAATCAAGGTGTTTGACAAAATTGTTATTTACTCATTTCAGTAAAATATTTATAAAATAATGGTATGGTTTCAATACCTTTCAGGTAATTAAACACGCCAAAATGTTCGTTAGGGGAGTGTATGGCATCACTGTCCAGCCCAAAGCCCATCATAATGGTTTTGCTCTTTAATTCTTTTTCAAACAATGCTACAATAGGTATGCTGCCACCAGAACGTACAGGTATTGGCTTAATGCCAAAACTCTCATTATAAGCCGCTGCTGCTGCCTGATAACCTGTACTGTCTATAGGAGTTACATAGGCCTGCCCACCATGATGCGGAGTTACCTTTACACGTACACCTTTAGGAGCAAGGCTTTCAAAATGTTTTGTAAATAGTTCGGTTATTTCTTTCCAGTCCTGGTCAGGCACTAATCGCATTGATATTTTTGCATAGGCTTTACTGGCAATAACCGTTTTTGCCCCTTCGCCTGTGTAACCTCCCCAAATTCCGTTTACATCAAGTGTAGGGCGAATTGAGTTCCTTTCATTAGTAGTATAAGTGGCTTCGCCATATACGTCTTCTATATCCAGCGCTTTTTTATAAGCATCGATAGAAAATGGTGCCTTTGCCATTTCATTACGCTCTTCACGAGTTAGCTCCTCTACTTTATCATAAAAGCCCGGTATAGTTATATGGTTGTTTTCATCATGAAGTTGTGCTATCATTTTAGCCAGTATGTTTATAGGGTTTGCCACAGCACCACCATAAAGACCTGAATGCAAATCACGGTTAGGACCTGTAATCTCCACCTCTACATAGCTTAAGCCTCTAAGCCCTGTAGTTATAGATGGCTGTTCATTAGAAATCATCCCGGTATCAGAAATAAGGATAACATCATTTTTAAGTTTTTCTTGGTTGCGCTCTACAAACCAGCCCAGGCTTGGTGAACCTACTTCTTCTTCACCCTCTATCATAAATTTCACGTTACAGGGCAGTGTGTTGCTCTGTACCATATATTCCATGGCTTTTACGTGCATATACATCTGTCCTTTATCATCACACGCGCCACGGGCAAATATAGCCCCTTTTGAGTGCAGGTCAGTAGTTTTTACAACAGGCTCAAACGGCGGAGATGTCCATAAATCCAAAGGATCGGGCGGCTGTACATCATAATGTCCGTAAACTAAAACCGTAGGCAGGTTTTTATCAATTATTTTTTCGCCATACACTATAGGGTAGCCGGGTGTTTCGCAAAGTTCAACGTGGTCGCATCCAGCTTTTTTAAGGCTTTGCATTACAGCGTCTGCTGTGTTTATTACATCCTGCGAGTAGGCACTGTCAGCACTAACAGATGGTATTTTTAATAATTCTATAAGTTCATTTAAAAATCGTTCTTTGTTTTGCTGAACGTAGCTTTTTATGTTATCCATTTCAAAATTAATGATATAGGGTTGATTGTCAAAAATACGAAAAAAATGCAGCAAAAAAAGTTTCATTTTTTCTTTGATAGTTCAAAAGTATGCGTATATTTGCACCCACAATAATGAAACACTTATCGAGTTTATTATTCCTGCGGGTGTGGTGAAATTGGTAGACACGCCAGACTTAGGATCTGGTGCCTCACGGTGTGTAGGTTCGAGTCCTATCACCCGCACAAAAGCCTCTGATTTTCAGAGGCTTTTTTAATTTTGATTGTATAGTTGTACTGCTTGTTCAAAATTCCTGCGGATATTTCTTCTGAGTATTCTTGGCTTAATAACTTCCATGCATGATCCGAAGCCTAATATAAGCCGTTCCAGCTCATAGTTTATATGTACATGTAGCTTAATTATAATAGTTCCATCAGCTAACCTTTCTAAAATTTCCTGAGTATGGTGTAATGGTTTAGTGAACACATAAGGCGCATTGCTTTTATCTATTTTTAAATGAATTTCCTGAACCTGTTCTTCTGCAAGTACTGTAACCCCAATAGTATTTTTATAATATTCTTCTCCGTTAAAATTAATATCCAAATAAGGAATGTTTAAATCATAATCAACAGCTTCAATCCTGTCCAGGGCAAAGGTTGCAATAGGTTTATTCTCAGATGTTTTACCTACTAAAAACCATCTGTTGTTAAATTCTTTTAAAATGTATGGATGGAAAACAACTTTAGAGGCGTTTCTTGCTTTAAAAGATTTATAAGTAATTCGTAATACTATTTTTTTGAGTATTGCCTGGTAAAGTGTGTCAAGGTGTTCCAGACCCTTTAAATTTTCGTTTTTATCAAGGTGTATTATTGCTGACTGCTTTGTCTTTTCGGTATATACTTTATCTTCCAGCCGCTGAATAATACCGCCCAACTCTGAAAACAGCGAAAAGTCTTTAAACTGTTTAAGCATCTCTACCGTTTCGGTGAGTACGCTCATGTCATTTTCATTAAGCGGAATATCTGTTATAGAATATTCAGGATCTTCATACTGGTAAAACTTTTTATCATAAACCACAATAGGGGCATTGTAGCCCAGCTTATCACTGCGCATCATTTGTATATCAAGCTGAATGGTGCGCCTGCTTACGTTTACTTCTCTGCCCTCATATTCATAAAGTGCGTTGGAGCACGCTTCTATTAAATCGTCAAGTGTCCATTGCCTGTAGTTGTTTTGCAGGCATTTATCAATGGTTTTATAGCGGATTAAAGCATTTTTATTAAGAGCCATAACAGGATTTTTTGGAAAAATAGCAAATAATTTCTTCTACGCAAAAAGAATGCGCAGTTAGGTTAAAATATTTGTATCGGAATCAAAAATAATCTGATACAGATTAAACTGTAGTGCTCCGTCGAACGGGGAGTCGGCGGAGCTCTCCCAAAAGGAATAAATAAATGGAAACAAAAATGACAATATCAGCAAAAGAAATTATTGAAATGGGCTTCAGATCAGGTAAATGGATGAAAGAAGCATTGGAACATATTAATGAAAATCAATTAGAAGGCGATACATTGATAAGCTATTTAGAGCAGTTTAAACCCGCCCCGGAAATAGCTTTGCATAAAGAGGCTATACCATTTTCGGTTAATATTAAAGCTGATAATGAATTAGAAAACTACAATGTAGCAAGCGTAGTCGCAACTATGGAGGCTTTAATGAAAACGCCAACATTAGTGAAAGGAGCTATAATGCCCGATGCCTGCCCAACAGGTAGTATAGGTACAATTCCTGTGGGTGGGGTGGTGGTTGCAAAAAATGCAATTCACCCCGGTATGCACAGCGCAGACATTTGCTGCTCTGTAATGCTAACAGATTTTGGAAAAGCGAACCCTAAAGATGTTTTGGATGCAGCGCATAGCATTACTCATTTTGGACCTGGCGGACGCTCCAGAGAAAGTCAGTTTAGGTTTCCTATGGATTTACTTGCCGAAATTGAAGCCAATTATTTTTTGAATGACCAAAAATGTATTTCAGCAGCAAGATCGCATCTTGGTACTCAGGGTGATGGCAATCACTTTTTATTTGTAGGTACTTCTAAAAATACAGGAAATACAATGATGGTTACCCACCACGGCAGCAGGGGTTTTGGAGCTAACCTGTATGATAAAGGAATGAAAGTAGCTGAACGTTTCAGGAAGGAATTATCGCCGGAAACATTAAAGCAAAATGCATGGATACCTTTTGATACCGAAGAAGGTGAACACTACTGGGAAGCATTGCAAATTGTTCGTAAATGGACAAAAATAAACCATGAATGCATACATGACGCTGTTTTAGAAAAGTTAGGGAGAGATAAAGAAGACAGGTATTGGAATGAACATAATTTTGTGTTTAAAGATGGCGACTTGTTTTACCATGCAAAGGGAGCAACCCCATTAGATAACAAGTTTATGCCTGATATTACGGGACCGCGATTAATCCCATTAAATATGTCGCAGCCGGTTTTAATTGTAGAGGGTGAAACTACCGAAAGCAACCTAGGCTTTGCGCCACACGGTGCAGGAAGAAATATGAGTAGAACTCAGCACAGAAAAAGTAGAACAGGAACCTTTCAGGAAATTTTTGACCTTGAAACACAGGGGTTAGATGTCCGATTTTTTTCTAATGAAATAGATATTACTGAGTTACCAACTGCTTATAAAGATGCAGCCAATGTTAGAAACCAGATGGATGTATTTGGATTAGGCAAAGTAATTGATGAAGTAATGCCTTATGGCTGTATAATGGCAGGCGACTGCCAAAAAAATGCACCATGGAAAAAGCGTAAGAACAGAAAATAGTAAAAGCCTCTGATTTTCAGGGGCTTTTTCATTTCTAAACTATGTCACGTCCTGAAATAGCGATACATAAAAAACTTCATTATGTCAGAAGAAACAAATTATGTAAAGCGTACTCAAAAAGATTACA
>JBQGDD010000057.1:0-1641 GCA_052038845.1 Dyadobacter sp.
CCGCTTCATTAACGATATAGCATAATGTGCCTGTTACCACAGAACCCTCATCTACAAAAATCTGATTATGATGTATGCCAATAGGCTCTGTCTCCTGCCCGTTTAATAATGATAGTGAAGAAGGATACTCCAGCGAGCAATTTTTACCTACCTGTATGGATGTTTTTGCAATAGCCTGGAAATTACCGGTCACACCATCTTCTATGACAATTATTGGCGCAGCAACTATTATATCACTAAGTTTAGCAGTATGCCTAATGGTTACTTTAGTATCAGAACGGATTATGATATTCCCTTTTAAGACTACATTATCCAGTATTATTTCTTTATGGGAATAATATCCCCTCACTTTATCCTTAAATGTGGTTATTGTTGCAGTAAACCCGCTTATAGGTATAAACCTGTTGCTTTCAGGAAGGAATTCATCAAGATAAAATTTAAGTATCGCTGTATAATTATGTTTTAATTCAGGGAGTTCCGCTGTACTTGCTTTTACATTTCCATCAATTAAGGTTTGCCCATAATAGCTATGACCTGCTATACTGCCTGTCTTTATTCCGTATGCGGGAAGGTAGGCATCGCCGGTAATTTTTGTTGTACCTGCTAGGGCCAGGGGCTTATATGTTTCCATAAGGTATATAGAAGGCCTTTGCTCCCCGGTAATACCAGTTCCTAAAAGCGCGCACTTGATGAAACTCTTTTTTCTGTGCGAACTGCATGTCCATGCTTTTTCAAAAAGGCCCCAATGGGAAAGGTGCGTTTTTATACTGTACTGCTCATCAATTTGTGCAAGCGGTGTAAAAAGCGTATCGTTATCTGCTGATTCCTGATGCCTTAACATAGCTATGCCGGTATCGGCAAGCTGAATAGTGCTGACCAGCGATTTGGATTGATCAATAAAAAAGTGATGTGAATAGAACAACAGTACGGCCCCTGCTAAAAGCAGTGCTATAATTACAGTGATAAAGATAGTAAACTGTAGCGCTCCTGAATATACCTTATGTTTCCATTTACCTATCACTTCTCGATTAAATATGTATCTTTTTTTCCTTTATATTGAAGTGTTACAGATTGTCTGTCTCCCTTATAGAGGATTATTTCCTGCTGTGTTTCCTTTTCGTGCATAAGGTAGGTTTGCCCGTTAATAACTACCATATATACCTTACGTTTATTATCATTATCAGAAACAACCCCTTTATACTTTATGGCGGGCCACAATAGTGTTTCTTTAGCCTTCTCTTTTCTTTTAGGCGCGTCTGCAGGTGCTTTTGGTGCAGAATACATTTTACCCAAAAACGGATCCCTATAGCGCACATCAATTAAAGTGGTATCTCTTTTAGGAATGGCAACGGGCTGAGTAGCTATGGCATCAGGTGTAAAAGTTTCAGGCGTGCCCGCAGGTGACCAGCCTATAAAATTATACACCACCATACCCCAAATGAGCAATACGGCCGGTAATAATATGTATATGCTTTTTTTGTTCTTCATTAGTTTAAAGTAAAGCTGAAAACAGTACTCTGCTGGCCTGCATTACCAGCCTGGTCAAAAGATTTTACGTACCAAAAATAGGTACCGTTGGAAAGTGAGGCAGTGTTATAGGGGCTTGTATGCTGATTTTTATAAGCTAAGTTGGTAAGCTGG
>JBQGDD010000058.1:0-6420 GCA_052038845.1 Dyadobacter sp.
ATGGTAAAACAAATATACAGTTTATGACTACATTAAAAAAAGGCGATAAAGCCCCTCAGTTTTCAGGAACAGACCAGGATGGCAACACACATACTTTAGCCGACTATAAAGGAAAAAAATTAGTGGTATTCTTTTACCCAAAAGCTAATACACCCGGCTGTACTGCCGAAGCGTGCGACCTGCGTGATAATTATCAACACTTTAAAGCAGGTAATTATGAGCTTTTAGGCGTTAGTGCCGACTCTCAAAAAGCACAGGGAAAATTCAGGGATAAGTTTAGTTTCCCGTTTCCGCTGATTGCAGATGAGGATAAAGAAGTTATTAAAGCTTTTGGTGTGTGGGGACCTAAAAAGTTTATGGGCAGGGAGTTTGACGGCATACACCGAACCACTTTTATAATAGATGAAAACGGTATTATTGATGAGGTAATAGAAAAAGTAAAAACTAAAGAACACGCCAGCCAGATATTGAAGTAAATATATCTAATATCTTGCCATATATATAGCTAACAGTAAATCTTTATCTGTTAGTTGTTGTTTCTACAATTAAATTTCAGCAGTAGCCCATAATCAAAAAGTACTTCAATATATCTGAGGTTTTCTTTTTCAACAATGTAATCAAATGTATAAATTCCATCCTGATATTTAAAGTCGGTGTAATCCTGCTTTTTAAGGTTGCGTTCATTTAAAACCTTTGTATCTCCATCATACTTCCACATACTGGGGCTTTTACTCAGGTTTGTATTAACCTGTAGGTGCTCAATAGCCTGGCTGTATTTTATTTTAAAATGTATAGTATCTCCGGCTTTTGTATTTATAACACCTGTATCCGGCGAAATAATTTCTATCAAAGGGTGGTGGGAGCTTTTAATATAAGCAGCATTTTTATAATCACTTTCCAAGCCTGAAAGCTTAGCCCAAAATTCTTCAGCAGGGTAGTGGTCTCTCGATAATTTATCTATAGGGGTAAGCCAGTGATATTCCTGAAATTTTCTTGTGAAAGAAGTAAGTTTACCCGATTTATCTTCGGTACAATATCCTGATGCCCAGGTAACGTCAAAGTAATAATAGCTGCCGTCAATATGTACCGCATTCCATGCATGGTCTAAGCTTCCCATGCGTCCCACGTGGGAAGGCTGGTTTTTAGTATATCCTGAAATAACAGAACTCTGTATGCCGGCATAATCACACATTTTTTTAAATAATGTGGCATAGCCAAAGCAAATAGCTTTCTTTTTCCTGAGTGTCCTGTCAATGAGTTTATTTTGCCATTTAATGTATTTCTCGCTGCAATTATTACCCTTACAGCGAAAAGGCTTTCTTTTATTTTTATTGTAGGCAACATAGTCATAACTTATATTATGAGATACCCACACAAAAATAGCCCTTGCTTCTTCAAACTGGTTTTTGCAGCCGGCTGTAAGTTCTGATACCAGTTGCTGTAGGTCGCCATCATATTCAGTGCTTCTTGCCCTGCTGTCAATAGCAGAATAATCTGTATCGGGAGGCTGCGCCAGTGACAGCGTGTAGTTTAAAACTAAAAATAAAAGTAACAGACTGTTTTTCAACGCAATTATGTAGTCAGTTGCTTTTTAGGATCATATCCAAAAAGATGATTCTTTTTAATGATTTCGGCAACACCTACAGGCAGCATTTCTTCCCATCCGGTTTTACCTTTACTAATCATTTTAAGTACTTCACGCGAAAATATGTCTAAATGGTCAGAATTAACATCAGATATATCTATAACTTTTCCATTAAACTTAAAGAATTTGTATAGCTCTTTCATCCTTGGGTGTACTTTAAGGTTCTCAGAGTTTATAACTCTGCCTTCCTCATCTTTCATAGGATATAGAAACACTTTAAGATCACGGTAAAAAAGTTTCCCGAAAGCCTCAAGTATTCCGCCACTTAAATGCCTGTAATATTTTTCATCAAAAATATCTACAAGGTTGCTTACTACCATAGCCAGCCCCATTCGGGCTTTGGTATAGCTGGAAAAATACTCAACTACCTTATAGTATTCCTGAAAGTTAGATATCATTACAGTTTGCCCTAAAGAACAAAGCAGTTCTGCACGGTCCATAAAATCACGTTCATCAATTTCACCTTCAGAGCGTAAGTTAGAAAGGGTAATTTCAAAAACAACAAGTGCCTTGTCTTTATCTACTTTGTTTTCTTCAAGAAACATTTTGTATGATTTCTCATACATATCCATATTTACCTTGGTAACCGGGCGAAAGCTACCCCTTAATGCCAATATATTTTTTTTGTAAAGCACAGCAGCAGGCAGTACGTTATTACCGTCAGGATTAAACATTACCGCATCGGTCATGCCGTTTTTTACAAGCTGAAGGCTCATCAGCCTGTTATCAACATCAGCAAAACGGGGACCGGAAAAATTGATGGTATCTATTTCAAGCTGGTCTTTATCAAGGTGGTCATACAGGTAGCGCAGTAACTTTTTAGGGTCGTTGTATTTATAAAATGCTCCATAAACAAGATTTACACCTAAAATACCCAGGGTTTCCTGTTGTAACCTTGCGTCATTTTCTTTAAAACGTATGTGCAGTATAATTTCGTTATAGTCTTCATCAGGTTCAACCTGATATTTTATACCCACCCACCCGTGGCCTTTAAACTGTTTGGCAAAATCAATAGTGGCAACAGTATTGGCATAGCTGAAAAACATTTTATTGGGATGCTTTTCCCTTTTCAACCTGTTTTCAATTATACGCACCTCGTGCGAAAGCATTTTTTTCAGTCTGCTTTCAGTAACATATCTTCCGTCATCTTCAACACCGTAAATAGCATCACTAAAATCTTTATCATAAGCAGACATGGCCTTGGCTATTGTACCGGATGACCCGCCTGCCCTGAAAAAATGGCGCACAGTTTCCTGCCCTGCACCAATTTCAGAAAAAGTACCATATACATTTTCATTTAGGTTAATACGCAGTGCCTTATCTTTAATAGATGGTACGTGCTCAATTATTTTATCTCCTTTTAATGTAATATCTGTATCGGTTAACTTCATAGTGAAAAATTCGTGTTGGATAATGATGTATTGCAAAGTTAACAAATCAACAGGGCTAATAAAACAAATAATGTTATTTTTGTAAAAAATAACACTGTGTTTAAAGTATGGTTTTTAGGTACGGGAACATCTCAGGGAATACCGGTTATAGGTAGTAATCACTCTGTTTGTAAAAGTGATGACCCAAGGGATAAACGCCTTCGTGTATCGGTATGGCTGCAATGGGAAAACCATTCTTATGTTATAGACTGCGGGCCTGATTTCAGGCAGCAGATGCTTACATCAAAATGCCAGAAGCTGGATGGTATACTCTATACCCATGAGCACTCTGACCATACTGCAGGGCTTGACGATATAAGACCTTTTTTCTTTAAGCAGGGAGATATACCAATCTATGCACATAAAAGGGTTATAAACAGCCTTACCAAAAGGTTTGACTATATTTTTGAAACTGAGCGCAAATATCCGGGAGCGCCATCGGTTAAGGTAATTGAAGTAATAAATAATATTCCTTTTACTATAGGGAATAAAACAGCCATTCCTGTAATGGCTATGCATGGTGATTTAGAAGTGTTTGGATACAGGATAGACGATTTTGCCTACCTTACCGATGTAAAAACCATAACGCCAAATGAAATTGAAAAATTAAAAGGGGTTAAGGTACTTGTGGTTAGTGCTCTGCGTGAAGAGCCTCATTCTATGCATTTTAATTTGGAGGAGGCACTTAATTTTATTGAAACTGTAAAGCCAGAAAAGGCTTATTTAACCCATATAAGCCATTTAATGGGCTTTCATGCCGAAGTACAGGAAAGGCTCCCTGAAAATGTATTTTTAGCCTACGATAATTTACAAATAACTATTTAGTTTATATCTTATGAGAAAGAACATCGTTTTATACCTGTTTATTTTTTCGCTGTTAATTAATGTTTTTGCCTATATGTACTTTTCTGAGCAGCATAAGTATGAAGTAAGGCGAAATGAATCCCTGGAAAAGCGTATAACAACCTTAAAAGACAGTATTGCCGGCAATGAGCTCCAATTAGAATCGGCTAATTACTTTGCGCTTGAAAATAATCAAAATGCAATAGAGTATTACAGCGGAAAGGATATTGAAGATATAAAAATAAAAGTAAGGGATGCCATTTATGCTAAAAATGCAGAAGCTAACGGGAATTCGCTTGTACAGTATCCGCCTATTGACGGCAAGCCTTTTAGAATTGATAATATTAAACTGCTTAATCACAGGTGGGTTATTGCCGATTTTTCGAACGGTTCAGCCTGGGGTGAAGTTATTTTGAAATATTTTGTTGAAGACAATGGCGAAATAACTTTTGAGCCTGCGGAGATACTATTATATCCGCTAAGAGCTAATTAATTTTTTTGTAAATTAGGTGTCCCAAAAAAAAGTTTATGAAAAAGCTATTCCTTATTGCAGTGCTTATACCTTTTATGTTTTCCTGCGACTTTATTTTAAAAGATACTGATGGGGAGGATAAGGAAAATAAAACCGAAAAGAAAGTTATTTTAGGTAATGACAGGGATGCTAAAGGCTGTGTTACATCTGCCGGGTATAAATGGTCTGTACTGAGAAATGAATGTGTCAGGGTTTTTGAAGAGGGGTACAGGCTTAACCCTATAGATGAGCTTAAAGTTGACGGGGTAAGCAACAGTGCCTTTATAATTTTTGAAGAAAACGGTAACCGTGCAGAGCTATTCCTGCCCGGCTCTACAAAGTCATCGATATTGCAAAGAGAAGGAAGTAACAGCCCTTATAAAAATCCTGAATGGACATTACAGTTAGATAAAGGCTATACGCTTAGTAAAAATGGTGTATCCCAATATGCAGGAGCAGCTATTGAAGAGCAAAAAATTACAGGAGATACAGACGAGGAATAACTATTTTTTTATCCAGCTTAGCAGGTCATAAAAATTTTGCGGAGCTACACCGTGCCCTACAGGATATTCATGGTACTCAACATCCAGCCCCAGGCTCTTTAAAAATTCCGGTGCTTTTCTTGCCCATTCTACAGGTATAACCTGATCTGCACTGCCGTGAGATATAAAGAATTTCAGTTTACTTATGCTCTTAGTATTTAGGTCTTTTTCAATAATATCCATATTCAGGTAACCACTTAGGGCAATTACTCTTTTAATTTTTTCAGGATAGGTTAGGGCAGTGGCATAACTTAATATAGCCCCCTGGCTAAAACCTACCAGTGTTACTTTTTCTTTATCTACAGGATAAGCCTCAATAACTTCATCGATGAAACCTGCAATACGCTCACGCGATTTTATTGCCTGGTCGTTATCAGAAAACTTATTCATATCCGTATCAAAGTTTATCGCATACCATGCATTGCCATATGGTGGTAACGGGTAAGGAGCTCTTGCTGATATGATATAGTATTCTTCCGGCAGTTGCTGTGCAAACGAGAATAAATCTTCTTCATTACTGCCGTAACCATGTAACAGCAATAATAGCGGATTCTTATCTTTTTTTATTTTGGGTTCCTGTATAAGGTAATGTAGCGAAAGTGCCATGTAATTGTAGTGTATTATAAACGTTTAAACCATTTTTGAAAGATACTGCCTAATAAAGGGACGGGTCTTGTTTCGCCTTTTATGGCTGTAACAAAACCATAACCCCAAAGTACCGACATAAAAAGCCAAAACGGAAACGTAATCATTGGGTTAGCAAAATTGCTTATTAAAGTACCTATTGCTATAAAGGTTAAAGAAAGCCCCAGTGCCTGCCTTATGTGGAAGGACGCATAAGGGTTTTTTTGCTCAGCATTCATAGACATTGCTATAAATACACCTATTATAAGTATGTAACCGGTTATAGCTGCTGTTTTTCCCTGCTCTATAATATTGTTATTCATCATTATTTTATTTTGACATAAATATGTCTTATATGCTTATTTTCAACACCCCGCTCATCAACTTCAAAATGTTTATTGAGTGATTTTATTAATGGTGTAAGTTTTGGGAATCCGTAATTTCTTGGATCAAAGTCAGGTCGCTTTTTAATGAGCAGGCTGCCCACTTCTGCCAAAAATGCCCACCCGTCATCATCTGCCAGATCATCAATGGTTATTTTTATAAGATTAATAAGTTTCTTATCTATAGCATCAACCCCTGTAGATTGAGAAGGTGTATTTTTAGATTTATCAGCCTTCTTATCATCAGTTTTTTTATCGTCAGCATCCTCTTCGCTTTTACCTATAATTTCTATATATATAAATTTGTCACAGGCAACAATAAACGGGTTTGGTGTTTTCTTTTGTCCAAGCCCTACTACAAGCATACCCGATTCCCTCAATCGTATAGCAAGCCTTGTAAAGTCGCTGTCGCTGGATATAAGGCAAAAACCATCTACCTTTT
>JBQGDD010000059.1:0-3429 GCA_052038845.1 Dyadobacter sp.
AACGAATATTACGCAAAGGGCTTCATTATATAGGTTTTGAAAGAATACGTGGCTTTAAAAATATACTTGTGCTTGGTGTAGCCGGGGGCAGTGTAATAAAGACATTAGCAGATGAAATAAAATTTAAAGGAAAGATTACAGGTGTAGAAATTGACCCGGAGGCAATAACTATCGCGAACCGTTTTTTTGGGCTGAATGAAATAAAAAATCTGGAAATAGTTATAGATGATGCCTTTGAATTTGTATTAAAGACACGCGAAAAGTATGACCTTATTATAATTGATATTTTTCAGGATACTGTAATGCCGAATTTTTTGTTTGAGGAATTCTTTATCAACAGGATAAACTTTTTACTGAACGTAAATGGCTTTATATTATTCAATACCATGACACTGTCTAAAAAAGATAAAGACCGTAATTTAGAGTACCGTTCAAAATTTAACAGTGATTACTCAGTACGCATGTACCCTAAAGTAGAAGACCACAACGAGTTATTTACCATAAAAAAATTAAAATAAGCAATAGTTATTCCTGCAGCATTTTTTTCGCCTTTTCTAAATCTTCGGGTGTATCAATACCAATACCTGCGTGGCTTGTTTCAACCATTTTAATTTTTTTACCATATTCCAGGTATCGTAACTGTTCCAGCTTTTCAGATGCTTCGAGCGACTTCATGGGCAGCTTATAAAAATCAAGCAAAGCGTGCTTCCTGAAAGCATAAATACCAATGTGTTTATAGTACCTCACCCCTGCCTCAGTATCTCTTGGGTACGGGATAACCGACCTTGAAAAATACAGCGCAAAGTTCTTTTGGTCAATCACAACCTTTACATTATTAGGGTTTTCAATATCTTCCTTATCAGTAATATGAATCATTAAAGATGCTAAGTCTATTTCCCTGGCTAAATCTCCTTTAAAAACTTCCAGTACATCAGCAAGCGGTTCTTTATTTATAAAGGGTTCGTCGCCCTGCACATTTACCACTACGTCAACATCAAGGTGTTCTATAGCTTCGGCAATACGATCACTGCCACTTTCATGTTCTTTTACACTCATAATAGCCTTCCCTCCATTATCTACAATTTCATTATAAATAATATCAGAATCTGTTACCACAAAAACATCGTCAAACAGCCCTGTACCTAAAGCTGCTTTATAAGTACGGGTAATTACTGTTTCGCCACCTAAATCCTGCATTAGCTTGGCAGGGAAGCGTGTAGAGGCATATCTTGCCGGGATAACTGCTATAATTTTCATAAACTATTCTTCAAAATTATCATCTTTAAAACCAATCAGGTACAACTTGTCTTTTGCGCGGGTAACCGCTGTATATAGCCACCTTATATAATCCCTGTCAATACCTTCGGGCAGGTAAGGCTGCTCTATAAATACAGTATTCCACTGCCCGCCCTGAGATTTATGGCAGGTAATAGCATAAGAAAATTTAACCTGTAACGCATTAAAATGCGGATTGTTCTTTATTTTTAAAAACCTTCGGTAGTTACTTGTTTCATTTTCATAATCCTTTTGTACTTCCTGATACAGCCTGTTCGACTCTTCATAGCTTAATGATGGTGACTCACTCTCTACAGTATCAAGCAGCAAATAGGTTTCAAAAGGTATCTGGTCAGGATAATCTACCATGCGCACCTTTACCCTTGCAAATTTAAAACCATACAGCTCTTCTATCCTGAAAATTTCCAGTATTTCTATAATATCACCATTGGCAATAAATCCTGCCTCTGATTTTTCGTTAAGCCAAAAATAATTATTTTTTACCACCATCATAAAATCGCCTGTAGAAAGTTCGCTTTCACGCGAAAGTATCTTAGTCCGTATCTGTTGGTTGTATTGGTTAGCCCGCTTATTAGAACGCACGATAAAAGCAGTATCTTCTATACTGTAATTGCTGTATGCCTGGTTTATAGCATCCTGAATATCATAGCCATCAACAAGGCGCACTATATCTTTAAACTTGTGCAGTCTTAACTGAAAAGTATCTAAAAAAGCAGACTTTAATATTTCCCTCAATTCGGTAGCGTTATATAATATCCCAGAATCTGTTGCCTGCCGCATTACCTCGTCAAGTTCTATCTGCTGCACCTCTTTATCATAGTTCAAGGACAGCGAGTCAATATTCAGTGCCGGGCTTAAGTCGGCATTTACAGGTGGTAACTGTGCTGTATCGCCTATCAGTATCATTTTACAGCGTGTGCCGGAATATACATAAGAAATCAGGTCGTCCAGTAACGAGCCATTCTCATACATTTTAGATTCAGATGCAGTGTCAGATATCATTGATGCTTCATCAACAATAAATATAGTATCCTTAAACTTATTTTGCTGTCTGGTAAACCCCATTGCTCCACTGCTTGTTTTTTTTGGGAAATAAATACGCTTATGTATAGTAAATGCAGGCTTTTGCGAATAGTTAGCTATTACTTTAGCAGCACGCCCTGTGGGTGCCAACAGCATATATTTTTTACCCGCTGCCTGCAAATGGTTAACAAGCGTAGAAATTATAGTGGTTTTACCGGTACCTGCATATCCTTTAAGAACAAATAGTTCGTCTTTACCTTCGCTGGTTATAAATTGGGCTATTTTTTGCAGAAAAATGTCCTGTTTTACAGTCGGGTCAAACGGAAAATTTTGCCTGAGTAAAGTATAAAATGAGCCTGAATTCATTAAGGTAATCGCTTTTTACAGTTAAATTTCAAAGATAAGATGATTTTAAGGAGTATGCTGCCTTAAACAAAAAAAGAATGTAAATTTGTGCATATAACAACCGCTTTTAATGAACGATACCATCACTGCAAAAAATTATAAGAAACTCATACTACAGGTAAATACAAACAAAATGGCTTACTGCTGTATAGATACACTTAACAGTGAAATTACAGTACTTAAAACCGTTGTTTTTACCCGCCATAACGCCATTGAAGAAGAACTGCACAAGGCATTTAATGATAATGCAGAATTAAGTGCGGCTTATGATGAAATAATGGTACTGCACGATAATAGCTTTAACACCCTTGTACCTAAAGCCCTGTTTGATGAAACTTACCTTGCAAGTTATTTGCAGTACAATACAAAAGTTTTTGAAACTGATTTCTTTACTTTTGATGCCATAGGCAATTATGATATTAATAATGTTTACGTTCCGTTTATGAATGTAAATAATTTTCTGATAGACCGCTTTGGCTCGTTTGACTATAAAAATACCAACAGCATATTGGTTGCAAAATTGCTGGATGCCTCTAAAAACAAAGATGAAAAGCAGGTGTATGTACACATACAGGATACTCACTTTGAGATAATAGTAGCCTATAACCAAAAGCTACTGTTATACAACTCTTTTGAGTACACCACACCCGAAGATTTCCTCTATTACCTTTTGTTTACTATGGAACAACTTTCACTAAACCCCGA
>JBQGDD010000060.1:0-6297 GCA_052038845.1 Dyadobacter sp.
CTCCACGCCACATCGTTAAGGTCACCTATTACTACAACAGGCTGCTTACTTTTCTTTACAATGTCGGCAACAATCAGCAACTCCTTGTCACGCTCTGTAGAGCGTGGGTTTTCATTTGGTACTGGCGGTGTGGGATGCAGCCCAAAAAGCCTGATTGTTTTACCGTTTTCCAAAATCACGTTGGTATGTATTGACGGGATATTATCTTCTACAAGGTATTTTACTTCTGTATTAGATAACTCTAACTTAGAGTACAACAGCATACCATATGTATTCTCTTTAGGCACCTTTACACTGTAAGTGTATTTACTTTCTAAATCAATTGTACCCTGTTCCCACCTTTTATTTGTTTCCAGTAAAAACACAACATCCGGGTCGGCTTTATATATTTCTTCAAGGCATCCTTTTGTATTCTTGTTGTCCTGATAAACATTCGTTATCATAATACTTAGCCCTTCACCTTTTTTATAATGGTTCACATTATAAATATGCTTTTTGCCAAAAACTGTAAAAGGTAAAATATTGTATAGCAGGCATAATGCATTAACCGTAATACCAGCTATAAACAGCCAGTAAACAATGTTACGCCCCGGGTATAAAAATATAAATAGTACAAGGCATACTAATGTAAGCACAAGTTTTTGCAGTCTCGGATAATCAAAAACCCTGAATGTCCAGTAATCATTTTTTACAAGGGGAATTAATGTAAAACAAATTACAATGCATGAAAATGATATAAGGAAAATATCCATCAGTATGGTAAGGTAAGTATTGGTTAGCCTATCAAAGATAGTATAAGAATTTCATTAATAAAAGAAGTTTTAGATGCTGTAACAGTAAATTACCATAGCTTAGAGTTTTGTTAAAATATTAATTGCAGTACAGCGTTTATAATTAATACCAAACACCCAACCTATACATGACAAAATATTTATCAGGACTGCTGCTTACTGTTCTATGCATAACTTTTTCAACCGCCCAAAACATTACAGGCACTGTAGTAGATTTTGAAACCGGAGAGAAACTGCCTTCAGCAACTATAGAGTTTAATGGGGAAAGTATAATTAGTAATTCTGAAGGGAGTTTTACAATATATACAGCAAATGCCGAAAATGCTGTTATAACTGTTTCCTATTTGGGATATTTTAATACCAGTTTATCAGTAGGCGAACTTATAAACAATAATAATACAGTAAAACTGAAGCCTGGCGTATTTGAGCTTGACAACCTTAATATATCTAACAAAATACACGACGCTGAGAGTATAATGGCGGCGGTAAAAGAAAACCTTACTAAAAACCATGCTTCTTCTGCTACAGAACCTTTAAAGAGTACCATTTTTTTTCGTGAGTCTGAAACATACAGTCCAAAACAGCTAAATATAAAACTTAATAAATCTGAAGCCTATAAAACTAAAGCCGAAAAAGACAATGCAAATGCAGAATTGAAAGAGTTTACAGAAAAACTTTTATCTAACCCGCCAAAAGAGTTTACAGAAATGCTTTGCAATAATTATACAGGAATAAAATATATCAATAACAAATCAACACTGATACCAAAGTTTGAGGTACTAAAAGCTGTAAAGATAAAAGATGCAAACCGCCCTGTAGCACTTGAAGATTTACAAAAATCTACATTTAAAGTCTTGTATAAACATATTGATTCTACCAAACACTACAGGGTTAAAAGTGGTTTATTTGGCACGCGGGACACTATTTTGTCATCAAAAAAACAGAATAAGGCGGACGCTCAGTCTAAAATCATTTATTTCACCTATCGGAATAATATATTCAGCAGCAGGTTTGACTTTATTAATAAAATTGACCTTTATAATTATTCTTTAGAAAGAACAATCCCCTCAGGCAATGACAAATATGTGTATGTTATAAAATTTTCACCCAAAAAGAATAAAGCTAAATACACCGGTACACTCTATATTTCTGAGACAGATTATGCTGTTATAAAAGCAGATTATATACTTTCAGAAGGCAAAAAAATAAGCGGAGTCAATTTGAAATTCCTGCTGGGTATAAAACAATCTGAAAATGCAAGTAAAGGTACGTTACTATTCAAAAAAAGAGAGTTTGGCTCAGGATATTACCTTAAATATGCTACAGAAGAAACCGGACAGTATGTTTATGTTAACAGACCATTAAAATTTATTGAAATAAAAAAGGGTAAAAAGGAATCAGCATCATTCGATTTAAAAGTAGAAACCAATCACAGCATTAAAGAAGAATATCTTATTGTAAATCAGACTAAAATTACTGAAGCTGAATTTGATAAAATTGAAAGAACCGAATTTGACTATAATTATTTACAAGGTTACAGTGCAGACACCTGGAAAGAATATAATATTATTGAACCATTGGAAGAAATGAAAAACTATAAGGCCTTGGAGGAATAAAAGTATACAGATAGAGGTTAAAGTCACAATAAAGTTTTAATAATATTAACGATGTATACTTATAATTTGCTGCCCTATACCCATTCTTTTATGTATGTAATCCAGTCTCATATTTTTCTTTTATCACTTTACCCGTTAATAAACCACTTGGATAAATCATGATATTCTTGTTGGCTTTCAGGACTACTCTTTTGAATATGAGACTATGTCCCTATGGTCAAGATTGTAACGTACTCTTCTTTCCCCTGATGCATCATAAGTGTAGATGGCGATGGGGTGGTTTGTGGACTTATCGGGTTTAAGGTCTATCGTTTTCGGCCTGCTAAGTATAATTTATACCATTTTATATTGGGGGAGGTTCTGGTAATTTATCTTTTAACATTTCTTCTGGAAATGAATGATATTCCATATTTTTTAAATTACAGTTTTTTAAAATTATAATATTATTTATTATTTTTCTTTGACCTACATTTAGATTACTTTCAAAAAATACATATTTAGAGCTATCCTCCCCATTTACTATATTTAATTGACAAAGCATGCCATCACTAATTTCATTTTTTTTATAGCCAACACTAAATTGTTTTAAAACTTCTTGATGTATTGATTTTATTTTATCCTTGTCATAATTACAATAATAGTAGTTATAATTCCCTTTGTTACCAATGATCTCTTCACAATAAAATATGGTGTCAGACTTAATTTCAATACCAAATCTTGGCTCTGATGGATCCATAGAAAAATTAGTTGTAAAAACTACAGAATCATTATTTTGATAATGATTGTTACAACTGACTACAACAATTGCTGCTGATAATATATAAAGTAATTTATTCATATTAATTATTTTGGAGTTTTACTATACTCTAATTTCCCACTTTTTTGATTTACATTAATTAATGGTCCACTAAAATTCCACATATGAGTTCTAATTTGTGTATCGGAAAAATTCAAATTCCAATCTTTAGAAGCTTGTTCGAGAATGTTAAATCCTTTTGATGTGAAGTTCATTACATCCTTATTTGTAGGATCATATATTGCACCTTGGCTGATATGATAATGGTCACTATGAATTCCCATACTTCTAAATTGTTTTGGAAGATTAGATCTATCCGATCTTCCATTATCCATGAAATCATCGGCATAACTATTACCATGCAGATAGCTTTCATGAACTATCGCTTCAAGCAAATTGTACTTTCTATTATTAGTCCCAAAGCCATTTTTTGCGATATCTATATTCACATCAAATTTACTTTCTCGACGATTTCTCATCACATATTCACCACCTGTTTCACTTCGTACATTATGGGATCCTACAGAATAATTTATATCTATTCCTGCTTTATCATATTTACCTGCTTTTCCTGCCTGATAATATACTTGTCCATTATGTTCTAATTTTTGTCCCGCTGAAGCATAATTCTCCAAGATTCTTTACCTTCTTTGGATTTTGCAAACTGTATAAAAGCTTCTGCATACTCTTGACTTAACATTAACTTTGATGGATCAATATATTCTCCCTCCTTACCATCGGGATCCACATAAATTACAGGATTATTAAATGTATAAGCGTAAGAACTCCATTCAGGATATTTTTCCGCCAATGAATCCACCGATATAAAGATACTCATTTTCGGGTCATAGTACCTTGCGCTGTAGTAATAATTGCCTGTTTCCTCGTCTATCTCCTTGCCGTTGAACTTAAACGGGCTGTTGTAGCTGTTTAAATGTTCATCTGCGAGTGTTTCGCCAAAGGGCAGGTATTCCATGTGCTGGCTTACCTCTCCATCCCTGTTGGTGATGTAGCTGGAGCTGCCAAGATGGTCGGGGTGGAAATAGTAGGCATCAAAGAGTTTTTCATTGTGGTGGAACTGTATTTTTGAGTCTTCTTTCTTGATGTTGAAAGGTGGCGGGGTAAGGTTGAAAGCGGTATATACCCCTATTATCATGTTTTTCCCGTCTACTACTGTGGTATCGCTGGCTTCACGGATTTCATTTACATTGAGGCCGGGCATTTCATAGCCGCATGGCAGGGTACATGCCGAGGTCTTTTTCTGTGCCTGTCTTGGCACTGATACGTTCACTGCCGATGTAGTAGTGCTTGGTGTAGGTCATGGCATAGATGTCTTCCCCGGTACGGTCGTCTTTTCCTTCTATTACTTTACCCATTAATAAACCACTCGGATAGATCATGATGTTGTTGTTGGCTTTCTGACCTACTTCTTTTGAATTTGAGGCTACATCCGTATGGTCAAGGTTGTAACGTACCCTCCTTTCCCCTGATGCGTCATAGGTATATATGGCTATGGGGTGGTTGGTGGGTTCATCGGGTTTAAGGTCTACCGCTTTGAGCCTGTTTTCTTCATCCCACAGGTTTTTGCGCAGTTTTATTTCTTTTTCGCCTACGGTTTCTTTTATCTCCGTCTGGTTGCCGTTCTCGTCATAGTTTATGGTTTTATGGCGTACCCTTGGGTCGTCATCGTCAACATCTACCCAGGTGGGGTATTCGGTTATGGTACGCACGGCATGGGGTTGGGCGTAGCCGTAGTCGTCATCACCTGTTACATAGGCACCTGTAGCATAACCGCCATATTCCAGTCTGTAGCTGTTTTTATATACGGGTATTTCATTTGCTATATTTCCTCCATAAGCATCTATAATACCTTTTGACTGGCTCTGTGTTTTATACTGTATAGTATGGTTGGTATTATAATTCATGGTTAGGCTATATGTTTGTTGCACATAACCCTGCCCAATATCGTTAGCTCCGGTATAGTTGCCCTCAGCATAAATCAGACGGTTATAATCATCATAGGTATACTTGTGCTGTACAGGTCCGCCTATCTGTAGCTGCCCGGGCAAGCTGTTTGCAGCATCGCTGGTTGCTATTCCTGTAATGTTAGAGATAGTTTTTTATTCATTTTCAATGTAATCCATAATTTTAAATTCATTTATGTTAATAATTGGATTTAATTTAATCGTAGACATTTTTCTTCTTCCGAGGTTTGAACATATTTCTTTCCTTGGATACTACTCAAATAAAATTCTTCATCTTTATACACAAAAAAAAACTGACGTTCGTAAAAATAATTACCTCCGCCCCAATTCACTAAAAGTTTAAATCCATTATCTGTTTCTTTTATTTGAGCAACTGAAAAATTCTTAACTTCAATATCAGATACAGGCAAAGAGATTGAAGATAGATTTTTACCATTTCTTAATAAAGAAATTTTCTCTTTATTATTTTGAATAAATTTCAAGTGTAATATTCTGTAATTATCATTTTTGTAAATATCATTTTCTAAGATTGTAATAGACAAAGTATCTATTTGTTACTGGTAACTTATTTCATTCAAGTTAGTTTGCCTACTACAAGAATTTAAGCAAATTATAATTAATATTAATTGTATATACATAAATACTTATTTTACCATTTTCCAAAATATTGAATGTCCATGAGCTCCTGTTGCTTGAATCCCATTGTTAACTTTAGTACCTGTAGAATAATTAAAACCACCATCTGACCAATTTGTTTTATCAGTAAATACTGGAGCTGGTATGTTATAAAATTCTCCAAAATACCCCACCCGGAAAATGTTCTTGGGCATTAATATTTATAATCGATAATAATAAGAAAAATAGTAAAGTAATTTTTTGGCTCATATTTTTAGTTATTATATAAATACTATTATATTTTGACTTTAAAGTGCTGGGCAATTATAATAATATTTGTTAATAAAATCGTAATAAATTACAAAAAAAACCATAATAGCCTTAATTTAAATATTAATAAAGTAATTTCTACATTTTATAAATTGTATATAGGAAATATAACACTTATTAGAATTATTTATTGTTGTTTTTAAAAAACTATAAATTAAATAATA
>JBQGDD010000061.1:0-8627 GCA_052038845.1 Dyadobacter sp.
GATGGTTGCGTAAATTCACCTCCACCTACTACTGCAAACTGCTGCGCAAGTATATTTGGAAAAGAGTACGTTTGGCTTACCCTTGATACTGTACCATCCATAAAACCAGCTGTCAGTGAGTTACCTACCGCTACATAAGAGCTGAAATCGGCATCGCCGGCACTGTAGCTTTCGTTACTAATCGGGTTTTCAAACTCAGGGTCGCAGGCTGTTAACCCCGCTGCCAGTATTGCTAAATATATAATTTTATTTTTCATATCAATTTTTATTAGAAACTATAAGTTAAACCGATACCCGGAGAAAAAGCTACGTTTTTGTAAGTACCGCCAAATGTAACATTGCTATTCCCATCTTCAGTATAAAAATCGTAAGATGCATCAACTTCATCAAAATGAAGGTATAAGAAAGAAACATCAATACCCAGTTTAGGCATAATCTGGTATGTTAAACCTCCCGTAAAGCCCATTGAATCGTTCCTTGGTGTTTCGGGTGCAAAGTAGCCGGGCTGTACCGGGCTTTCATCTATATACCAGCCTGCCCTAAAGGCAAACTTATCATTTGGCTTAAACTGAGTACCTACCCTGTAAGTACTGGCATCCCTGTAATTTCTTGGATTTACCGATGTAGGGGTATCATTTTCAAAACTAACCGTAAGTGCGTCATACACATTCCAAAAAGCTCTGTTATAATCAAACGCAACAAGCCATTTATCAGTTATTTCTATAGAAAAACCTGCTGTAAGCTCTGCCGTTAAAGGCAGGTCGGCATTAAATCGTGTATTGCTGTACAGCCCCTGAGCAAAAGCGGGCAGATCATTAAATACCGCTTCACCATTACGTGCTTCCATAGTTATTTCAGAACGGTAATTAACCCCTAACCTAACCTTGTCAATTGGGTTAAACATAAAGCCTGCTGTCCATCCCCAGGCAGTAACCCCAGATGCGTCTATTGTCAGGTCAGAGCGTTGCCCTTCTTCATTGGTTAAACTCCTGGTAAGGTTCCTGTTAAAGTTAACACTACCCGTTACAAATATAGGGCCTCCGCCAAAGCTAAACCTGTCGCTTACTTTAATCGCTATTGTCGGCTGTATGTATATTGCCTGTAAGTCTATATTATTAACAAGGTGAGAACCCTGCCAGTCCTGATCCCACTCTACAGAGCTGCCGTAAGGAGTGTAAACAGCCAAACCTGCCGAAATCCAATCGTTAATCTGGTAGCTTATATATGCGCTAAACGGTGTTCCTACATTGTCTGTAGCAGCATTCCAGTTATACGTTTCATTTTGAAATCTTGTTCTTGAAAATAATGCATTCCCCCCTACCGAAACATTAAAACGGTCTTCGAGGAATGACATTCCTGCCGGGTTAAAAAATAAAACCTCGGCACTGTTAACAACCGCAACCCCGGTGTGCCCCATTGCAAGCTGTTTCTGCCCCTGAAGGCTTATACGGTACCCCCCCGCAAATGCCGAAGTAGCCGTTAAAGCCATCAATGTTAAAGATAAAATTTTTCTCATAGTAGTATAAAGTTAGTTTCTTGATTAATCTTACTCAAAATTAAAATAAAATATGACTTGTACAACGTTTTCGTTAAATTTATTATGCACTCATACTATTTATTTATTAATAAAATTAACAAATAGTTAACTATAAAATATTTATTTAGATAAAAA
Organism: Dyadobacter sp.; assembly: GCA_052038845.1. GTDB lineage: Bacteria > Bacteroidota > Bacteroidia > Flavobacteriales > Flavobacteriaceae > Flavobacterium. The sequence goes on from JBQGDD010000061.1 coordinate 1,673, forward strand.
AGTAAGCTTTTGATGCAAAAAATAGATATTACAGAATAGACAGTTATGACAATTTACTAATTAAATCTTAAAACAATTTGTGTTAATTTTTAATTATGTAATTTTCAAATACAAATTATATAACACAATGTCAGCGTTAAAAAAAATATCAATCATAATAATAAGCTTTGTAGTAATTGTTGTGGCTCTAAATTTTGCTGCGGGCTATTGGGTTTCTAAAAAACTACCCGATGTAATACAATCTAATAAAAACTTCCCTTATAATATAAGCTATGAGGATTTAGACCTGAATATTATAAGCGGCAGCTTTACACTTAAAAATATTTACCTATCACCAAAAGACAGCAGCAGTAATGACATACAAAAAGGAGCGTTTGGAAAAGTAAAAGCCCTAAAGGTAAAAAATTTCAGCCTGTGGAAGTTTTTAAGAGAAGACAGGATTAATGTAAAAAGGGTTATCATTATAGAGCCGGATATTACATTATTTCACCGTGAAAAAAAGTATAACAAAAATGAAGATATTGACCCTTTAAAAAATGCTATTACTACAGAGAGGGTAATAATAGAAAAGGGTAAATTCAGGATGCTTGATTCCCTTCAGAATTTTATCGCAAAAGCGTCTAATATTAATTTTGAACTTAATAATATTACTATTGACAGTACAAGTATAGAAGAAAACCTGCCATTGCGGTATCGGGATTACAAACTGCAATGCGACAGCCTGTTTTATCAGGCAGGTAAAGAATATCACATTACCGTTGATGCACTTAATACAACTGACAGCACAGTATCCGCAACCAATTTTCAACTTGTTCCTGAAAAAAGCAGGATAGCATTTTCAAGATCATTGCCAAAGGAAAAAGATCAGTTTAGGGTAACTGTTGCTAAGATAGATATACCAAATGCTGATTGGGGCTTTGTAAATGATACATTTTATCTCCATACACCAGAAGCTGTATTAAACCAGGTTAACGCTGTTATTTACCGCCCAAAAATGCCAGCTGACGACCTTAGCATTAAAAAACTTTACAGTCAGTCATTGCGTGAGCTTGATTTTGACCTGAAAGTGGATAAGTTATTACTTAAAGACTCTTTTTTACAGTATGAAGAGCAACAAGAATATGAGCGTGATGCCGCAAAAATCAACTTTTCTAATTTCAACGCTACCGTGACTAACATTTACAGTCCCGTAAATAAAAAAGATATACCACCAACTGTTATTGATGTTAACTGCCTGTTTATGAAATCGGCCCCTTTAAAGGTACAATGGTCTTTCAGCATTACAGATGTAAGCGATTCATTTACCATAAACGGACATTTAACCAATTTAAATACAAGCCTGCTCAACCCGATGTCAGGACCTTTAATGAATGTAAAAACTAGTGGAAATATATCTGAAGTGATTTTTAATTTTAACGGAAACAGGCATACTTCTACAGGCACATTTTCTATAAAATATGATGACCTGCAGGTAGAAATTTTAAAAAGCGACGGTAAAGACAAAAACAAATTCATGTCATTTGTAGGCAACCTGATTGCAAAAAGTGATACCAAAGGCAACCTGAAAAAAGTTAACCCATCTGTTGAAAGAGATAAAACAAAATCAGTATTTAACTTCCTTTGGCGTTTTATACAGGATGGACTTAAACAGACTATACTGCCGGGTATTTTAACCTAAAGCTATGATTTAAGAAATTTAAGCGTTTCTGCTAAAAAATCTTTCGGGTTTTCGGCATGAAGCCAGTGCCCTGAGTTTTTAATATTTACTATTTTAGCTTTAGGAGCCTGTTTTTGTATGTACTCAAAATCTGTGTCTTTAATGTAGTTAGATTTTTCTCCACGCAAAAAAAGTACAGGCTTATCATACCGGGCATCATCTGGCAGTGCTATCCCTATGTTTTCAATTTTTTCATTAAAAACATCAAGATTAAACCTGAATGCAAGCTGGCCCTGCTCTTTCCAGTAAAGGCTTTTCATTAAAAACTGGCGTGTACCAGAATCTTTAATATATTCTTTAAGAATATCCTCAACATCGCTGCGTTCCGGTTTTTTAGAAAAATCTACCGCGCTTAATCCCGCCAATATATCCTGGTGGTGTGGCGGATAGTATTTAGGGGCAATATCAGCAATTATAAGTTTATCGAGCCTTTCGGGATATTTAACAGCAAAAAACATTGCTGCCTTACCTCCCATAGAATGCCCTAATAAGTTTATAACATTAAGATTATGCTCATCGCAGTATTCCTTTACATCCTGCACCATTACATCATAATTAAACTCGTCTGAATGTAAACTCCTGCCATGGTTTCGCATATCAAGCGCGTGTACTTCAAAGCCTTCTTCGGCATATTGCCCGCTTAGTGTCTTCCAGTTGTCAGACATCCCTAAAAAGCCGTGAAGTATAACCAAAGGCTTTCCTTTTCCTTCTATCCTTGAATACAGCATATTATTTTAATTTTTGCAGGTACATATTTACAACATTATCAAGCCCGAGGTATAGCGATTCGGCTATAAGGGCGTGCCCAATAGACACCTCAAGCAAACCCGGTATATTTTCTTTAAAAAATTTGATATTATCAAGGCTAAGGTCGTGCCCCGCATTAATGCCAAGCCCTAATTCATTAGCTGCCTCGGCAGCTTTTACATAAGGCGCAATCCCTTTGCTGTTGCCCAGTGTATATTCGTGCGCAAAAGATTCGGTGTACAGCTCAATCCTGTCAGTACCTGTTTCTTTAGCACCTTCAATCATGGCAACAACCGGATCAACAAATATAGAGGTACGGATGCCATTGCGTTTAAATTCAGCAATAACTTCCTGTAAAAAATCTTTATGCTTTACAGTATCCCACCCGGCGTTAGATGTTATCGCATCATCAGCGTCAGGCACAAGCGTTACCTGTGTGGGCTTTACTTCCATAACAAGGTCAATAAATTTCGGCACCGGATTACCCTCAATATTATATTCTGTATGTACCACAGGCACAAGATCTCTTGCATCCTGATACCTTATATGCCTTTCATCCGGGCGGGGATGTATGGTTATGCCCTGCCCTCCAAATTTCTGAATATCTTCTGCCACCTTAAGCAGGTTAGGTACATTACCCCCGCGAGAATTTCGCAGGGTAGCTATTTTATTTATGTTAACGCTTAATTTTGCCATATCTTTGTTAGTAGGTTTTCACAGAAGTTTCACACAAAAATACAAAGTTAAAAAAGCACAATATGCCTTTTTTTGATTATTTTGCATATTAAAATAAAATTACCGCTATGACTGAAATTACTGATTTCATTAATAACAGTATTAAACCTTTACTTACAACAGATTCAATTGCTGATGCCCAGGATCTTTTTGAGGAATATCCGTTTTCGCATTTTCCTGTATTAGAAGACGGCGTTTATATTGGCTGTGCTGATGCCGAAGATATAGAGCTGATGGATATTGATAAGACCGTAAATGACAGCCGCTATAATTTTGACCGTTTTTTTACAAGAGATTCCAGTATATGGCTTGACGTGCTTGAAGTTTTTGCCAGGAATGAAACTAACATTGTACCCGTACTTGATAAAAACAACAAATACTTGGGTTTTTATGAAATTACCGATATTATAAAGTTTTTCCATGAAACACCTTTCCTTAAAGAAGAAGGTGGTATTATAGTAGTACAGAAAAAGCTGCTGGATTACAGCCTTAGTGAAGTATCTCAGATTGTAGAAAGCAACGGCGGGCGGCTTTTAGGGATGTTTATGTCTTATGCAGATACTGATAAAGTACAGGTTACTGTAAAAATAAGCCTTGGGGGGCTAAATGAAATTATACAAACCTTTAGGAGGTATGATTACGAAATAATATCCGAGCATCAGGAAGATACATACATTAACACACTTAAAGACCGCTCTGACTACCTGGATAAATACCTGAATATATAGCAACACCATGAAGATAGCTGTTTACGGCCAGTTTTATAAAGACAATACCGAGGAGATTATAGAAAAACTGTTCACTGTATTCAGGGAATATGACCCCATGATTTTTTTTGAATCAAAATTTTATGACGTTTTAAAAGAGCAGGGGTTAATAACTGTAAATTATCCTGTATTTACAACACACCATGAGCTTGATGATACATTCGGCATGTTTATAAGCATAGGTGGGGATGGTACTATGCTTAGGGCTGCAACTTTTGTAAGAGACAAAAACATTCCTGTTTTAGGAATTAATGCCGGGAGGCTCGGCTTTTTGGCTACTGTACAGCAGGAAAACATAGAAACACTAGTACCGCTTATTTTTCAGGGCAGGTATAGGCTCTCACCACGCACACTACTGACGTTGGATTATAAGGACAAAGCCCCAAGTACTGAAGAGCTTGATTTTGCGCTTAATGAAGTTACCGTGAGCCGCAAGGACACCACCTCTATGATAACTATAGAAACCAAACTTAATGGCGATCACCTGAATGCCTATTGGGCTGACGGGCTTATAATAAGTACCCCCACCGGCTCTACAGGTTACTCCCTTAGCTGTGGAGGCCCGGTACTGATGCCCGAGGTCAACAGCTTTGTTATCACACCAATTGCCCCACATAACCTTAATGCGCGCCCACTGGTAATACCTGATGATACAGAAATTGAACTGAGAGTATCGAGCCGGGAAGAACAGCATTTGGTATCGTTAGACTCAAGGATAATATCTGTAGATGTTGAAACAAGGCTGTTTATTAAAAAAACAGATTTTAAAATTAATCTTGTAGAATTTACAGAAGAAAAATTCCTTGATACGCTGAGGAAAAAACTACTTTGGGGCGAAGACAAACGAAATTAACTTCACAATTTTGTAAGGCGTTATATACTACACTGCATCTTATTTCGTTTTCAAGACTGAACAATTGCTAATTTGTGTATTTATAACTTAAAAAAGCTATAGTTAGGCTAATTAGAAATCTATATTATTATATTTGCACCCAATTTTCATAGAATGAATCGCATCACATTAATTATTATATTACTTACAGCAACATTAAGCTCAAAGGCCCAAATAAATGAACTGGGCATTTTTGTTGGTGGGAGTAATTATATTGGAGATGTGGGCCCAACAAATTATGTAGCACCAAATGAGCCTGCTTTAGGCATCCTTTATAAATGGAACAGAAGCCCTAGGCACGCCTACAGAGCATCATTCACTTATGGAAAAATTGCTTCAGATGATGCTGACTCTAATACCACCGCCAGAAGAGAAAGGGGTTATGCAATAGAGAATGAAATAAAAGAATTATCTTTAGGGCTTGAATTTAGCTTTTTTGACTTTAACCTTCATGAAATGGAACTTAAAGTTACACCCTATGTATATAGCGGCATCAGCTATTTTTGGCATGACGAGCTGTATATAACTAATGGTGTAACACGCAGTGAAGGCACAAAAGGCGCTTTTGCAATACCTATGACAGTAGGTGTAAAAACAAATGCGCTTGGTAACTTTATTATAGGACTTGAAGTGGGTGCACGATATACATTTACCGACAATATTGATGGCAACAATCCTGCTAACGATGCCTACAGCGGGCTTCGCTTTGGCAACCTGAACAGCAAGGACTGGTATGTTTTCAGCGGATTTACAGTAACCTATACCTTTGGCGAAAAACCCTGCTATTGCCCTGACTAACATGGATAACATTACTACTATAGATACCAACAACCTGCCAAGGCACCTTGCAATTATAATGGACGGCAATGGCCGCTGGGCCAAGCAAAAAGGAATGCTTAGGGCTTTTGGGCACAAAAACGGAACTAAATCTGTTAGGGAAACCGTTGAGTGCTGTGCTAAGCTGGGCATAGAAAACCTTACACTTTACGCTTTTTCTACAGAAAACTGGAACAGACCAAAACTGGAGGTTGATACTTTGATGAAGCTTTTGGTAAGCTCGTTAAAAAAAGAGGTACCCACCCTACAGGACAACAACATAAGGCTTAATGCTATAGGCAATACATCTATGCTTCCTTCTTCAGCAAAAAAGCAACTGCTGGAAGTTATGGAGCTCACAAAAAACAACTCCCGCATGACGCTTACCCTTGCCCTTAGCTATGGCTCAAGGGAAGAATTGATTATAGCGGTTAAAAGCATAAGCGATAAAATAAAAAACAATCAATTACAAATAGCAGACATTAGTGAATCTACCATTACACAACATTTATACACACACAACCTGCCCGATGTTGACCTGATGATAAGAACCAGCGGTGAACAAAGGATAAGTAATTTTTTATTATGGCAGGCGGCGTATGCCGAACTTTATTTTACAAATGTATTATGGCCTGATTTCAGGGAAAAAGATTTACATGAAGCAATTATCAGTTATCAAAAAAGAGAACGCAGATTTGGAAAAACCAGTGAGCAAATTAAATAATTATAAGATGTTTCGGGGAAACATTAAATTACTTTTCAGTATAATCTTCATAATCGCCTGCAGCAATATATATGCTCAGGGCAGTGCATTAGAAACTGATAAACAATATATATTAGGCGGAATCAATGTTACCGGGGTACTTACTTATAATGAGCAGACTGTGGTAACTTTTACCGGTCTTGAAAAAGGGCAGACTATACGTGTACCCGGTGAAGAGATAAGTGCTGCCATTAAAAAACTATGGAAGCTTAACCTGTTTAGCGACATTAATTTTTATGCGGAAAGAATTTCAGGTGACAGTATTTACCTTGAGCTTAATATACACGAGCTACCTAAACTTAGCGATGTAAAGATACAGGGAGTTAAAAAAGGCAAGAGAGAAGGGCTGCTTAAAGACACACAGCTAAACAAGGGTAAAGTAGTTAATGAAAACCTGATTATAAATACCCGCAACTATATACAGAACAAGTATAAAAAAGACGGTTTTTATAATACCAAAGTAGCTATTAACACCATTCCTGACAGTAGCAATACTGTAAAAATGGTTGTTAATATAG
>JBQGDD010000062.1:0-6041 GCA_052038845.1 Dyadobacter sp.
AAAAGCCATCTGTGGCAGTTAGTTTAGCAACTTCTTGTGTAACACCTTTATTCAGAGCCTCCTTTAAAGCACCGCCTATTTCGGCATTGCTTAAGGATGAAGTGCCTGTTGCATTAGATACTTTATCTTTTGCTTTATCCATAAGTCCCTTTAGCTGAGCTGTTCCTAATAAAGGGGTAAGGAATAGTATGATAAGTAATTTTTTCATTTTTGAGTATATTTTAAATTGTTTGGCAGGTTAAAATCAAAAATCGTTCCATGTGTTTATATAGAGTAGCCTGATAGTAATATAACTATAATCTATTCAATAAGTTAATTAATTTTTTATATTTAATTATATTTGAAAGTAATAAAAATCTGATAATTCTAAAATATAATTGATATGTCACACAACAAACTAACAACTGCATCAGGCAGGCCATATGCTGAAAACGAAAATTCGCAAACTGTAGGCCCAAGAGGCCCTATATTATTACAGGATTTTATACTACACGAAAAAATGGCGCACTTTAACAGGGAGCGCATTCCGGAAAGGGTTGTACATGCTAAGGGTTCGGCAGCTTTTGGTACTTTTACTGTTACCCATGATATTTCTAAATATACACGAGCTAAAATATTTTCAGAAATTGGGAAGAAGACTGATATGCTATTGCGTTTTTCTACAGTGGGAGGAGAAAGAGGCTCTGCCGATACAGAAAGAGATCCAAGGGGTTTTGCACTTAAATTTTACACCGAAGACGGCAACTGGGATTTAGTGGGTAATAATACACCAATTTTTTTTATAAAAGACCCTAAAAAATTCGGTGACTTTATACATACGCAGAAGCGTGACCCGCAAACCAACATGAAGTCGCATACCATGATGTGGGACTTTTGGTCGTTAAACCCCGAAAGCCTCCACCAGGTACTTATATTAATGAGCGACAGAGGTACACCTTACGGCTACAGGCATATGCATGGTTTTGGCAGCCATACCTTCTCTATGATAAATGCACAAAACGAGCGTTTTTATGTAAAATTCCATTTTAAAACAGCACAGGGAATTAAAAACTTTACAGATGCCGAGGCAGCAGATATGAAAAGTAAAGACCTTGATTTTGCACAGCGTGACCTTTTTGAAAATATCGAAAACGGTAACTATCCAAAATGGCACATGAAAATACAGGTAATGACCGAGGCAGAAGCTAAGTCATATCACATTAATCCGTTTGACCTTAGTAAAGTATGGCCTCATGGCGACTACCCTCTTATAGATGTGGGTACAATTGAACTGAACCGCAACCCTGATAACTATTTTCAGGATGTGGAGCAGTCTGCATTTGCACCGGCACACGTGATAGATGGTATAGGCTATTCTCCTGATAAAATGCTACAGGGCAGGTTGCTTTCTTACCCCGATGCACACCGCTACAGGCTGGGGGCTAACTTTGAGCAGATACCTGTAAACCGATGCCCTTTTGCAGTAAATAATTACCAAAGGGACGGTGCAATGAGGGTTGACGGTAACGGAGGTAGCAAGCCAAATTATTTTCCTAACAGTTTTGATAATATAGAAGTAGATGAAAGCTATAAAGAACCTGCATGGGAACTGGATAGCCATACTGCCGACTGGTATGACCGTAATGCTGAGGGAGAGAATGATCACTACACACAGCCCGGTAATCTTTTCCGACTGATGGATGAGCAGAACAAACAAAACACGATTAGTAATATTGTTGGGGCAATGAGTGGTATAACAGGACCTAAACGTGATGAAATAATTAACCGTCAGCTATGCCACTGGTTTAGGGCAGATGTTAACCTGGGCATGGGCGTAGCAAAAGGGTTAGGGGTAAACATAGACCCCTCCATGTTTAAATAACATATACCATTAATATAAAAGTAAACCCGCCACAATTAGGGCGGGTTTACTTTTATAAAATATCTTTAACGTATTGAAAACAGTACTTTGAAAAATTAATGGCTAACTTGCTTATCGCTTTCAAATTGCCACCATGAAGATACTTGAAATAGAACTGCTTAGTGACAACATTGCTGAAACAGAATCCTTTTATAAAAATGTATTGGGTATAACTCCTTATTTAAGGGAGGGCAAGACTACAGTTTTTTATCAGATTGGTTTTACTAAACTCATATTCAGGAAGTCAGAAAATGTTAATCCTGTATATCACTTTGCAATTGATATTCCTAACAACCTTTTTGATGAAGCCTACCGGAAGATAAAATCTCAAACAGCTATATTGGAAATTGAACCAGGTAACGATATTGCCGATTTTACCAATTGGGATGCACGGTCATTTTATTTTTATGATAATAATGGTAATGTACTGGAGTTTATAACCCGTTATGGCAATAAAAAATTTTCAAATACATTATTTAGCAGTGAATCTTATATTTCGATAAGCGAAATAGGATTGGTAACAGGTAAAGTACCACAATTTGCCGATGGGCTTTTTAAAAAGTTCGGCATACCTGTTTTCTATAGGCAGCCACGAAGTGATAAGTTTACCGTTACAGGAGATGATGACGGACTTTTTATAGTTGTAGAGAATGGGCGTGAGTGGTATCCTGTACATAAAAAAGCCTACTCATACCGTACCCGTGTGCTGTTTATGAAAAGCGGCGTATTATACCATTTCATAAAATAAGAATTAATTTACGAAAAGATTTTTTCAGTCTTTGTTTTGCTTTGCAAATTTTTAATAAATCCGTAAATTGCGGGCTTAAAACTGATTATATTTCAACATGGAGCAAGCACAACCTTATATTCCTAAAAATAAAGTAAGAATAGTTACCGCAGCATCACTTTTTGACGGGCATGATGCAGCCATAAATATTATGCGCCGTATTATACAGTCAACAGGTGTAGAAGTTATCCACTTGGGGCATGACCGAAGTGTAGAAGAGGTGGTAAACACTGCTATACAGGAAGATGCTAATGCTATAGCTATGACATCGTATCAGGGAGGGCATAATGAGTATTTTAAATACATGTATGACCTGCTAAAGGAAAAAGGTGCAGGGCACATAAAAATATTTGGCGGTGGCGGTGGTGTAATCCTTCCCGAAGAAATTAAAGAGCTTCATGAATATGGTATTACACGTATTTACGCTCCTGATGACGGAAGGGAATTAGGATTACAGGGTATGATTAATGATTTGGTTCAACAGGCTGATTACCCTATTGGCGATAAGCTTAATGGTGAAGCAAAGCATCTGGAAGATAAAAACCCTACTGCTATAGCAAGGGTAATATCTGCGGCTGAGAATTTCCCTGAAATAGCCAAAGAAACGCTGGATGCTATCCATAAGGAAAATGAAACCTCAAAAATCCCTGTATTGGGAATTACAGGTACGGGTGGTGCAGGTAAATCATCGTTAGTTGATGAGTTGGTACGCCGTTTCCTTATTGACTTTCCTGAAAAAACCATCGGGCTTATATCAGTTGACCCATCTAAACGTAAAACAGGAGGTGCATTATTAGGTGACCGTATCAGGATGAATGCCATAAATAATCCGAGGGTATATATGCGTTCGCTTGCTACAAGGCAGAGTAATCTTGCACTGTCTAAATATGTAGCAGAGGCGATACAGGTGCTTAAAGCAGCAAAATATGATATTATAATATTAGAAACATCGGGTATTGGGCAGTCTGATACTGAGATACTGGAACATTCTGATGTTTCATTATATGTAATGACGCCGGAATTTGGTGCGGCTACTCAGTTGGAAAAAATCGACATGCTTGATTTTGCCGACCTTGTAGCGATTAATAAGTTTGACAAGCGTGGCTCGCTTGATGCGCTTCGTGATGTAAAGAAACAATACCAGCGCAATCACAATCTTTGGGATGCCAATCCTGACGACCTGCCTGTATTTGGTACCATAGCCTCGCAGTTTAACGACCCGGGCATGAATACCCTTTACAAAAAGATAATGGATAAGGTGGTTGAGAAAACCGGTGCTGCACTGGACTCTACCTTTGAGATAACACGCGAAATGAGCGAGAAGATATTTGTTATCCCGCCACACCGCACCCGTTACCTTAGTGAAATTGCTGAAAATAACCGTAAGTATGATGAGGTTGCCGCTACACAGCAAGAAGTGGCGCAAAAGCTGTATGGTATATTTAAAACCATAGAAACAGTAGCTGATATAAAACTTGAGCTTAACAAATTCGGTATTGAAGAGGTAAGCCTTAAAAAAGGCGAAAAAGAAAGTAACAAAGACTTTTTAAAACTACTGCTTGCTGAATTTGACCGTGTAAAAATGGATCTTGACCCATATAACTGGGAGATTATTTTAACATGGGATGATAAGGTAAATAAATATAAAAATCCTGTTTACTCCTTTAAGGTAAGGGATAAGGAGATTAAAATACAGACACATACTGAGTCATTATCGCACTCGCAGATACCTAAAGTTTCGCTGCCTAAATACCAGGCATGGGGCGATATATTAAAATGGTGTTTACAGGAAAATGTACCGGGAGAGTTCCCTTACACCGCAGGATTATATCCTTTTAAAAGGGAAGGGGAAGACCCAACCCGTATGTTTGCCGGAGAAGGAGGGCCTGAGCGTACTAACAGGCGTTTCCATTACGTGAGCCTTGGGCTTCCTGCAAAGCGTTTGTCTACAGCGTTTGATAGCGTAACGCTATATGGTAATGACCCAGACCACAGACCTGATATTTATGGTAAAATTGGTAACGCAGGGGTGTCTATCTGCTGCTTAGATGATGCCAAGAAATTGTATTCAGGGTTTAACCTTGCGCATCCGCTAACGTCGGTAAGTATGACAATAAACGGGCCTGCACCTATGCTGCTAGGCTTCTTTATGAATGCCGCTATAGACCAGCAGTGTGAGCTGTATATAAAAGAAAACGGGCTTGAAAAAGAGGTAGAAGAAAAGATAAAAAAAATATATGCTGATAAAGGCGTAGAACGCCCTACCTATAATGGCGAATTACCTAAAGGTAATGATGGGCTTGGCTTAATGCTGTTGGGTGTTACCGGAGATATGGTATTGCCGGCAGATGTATATAATGAAATTAAAGTACGTACCCTTTCACAAGTGCGTGGTACTGTTCAGGCAGATATTTTAAAAGAAGACCAGGCACAAAATACATGTATCTTCTCTACAGAGTTTGCCTTGAGGTTAATGGGAGATGTACAGGAGTATTTTATTACCAATAATGTAAGGAACTTTTATTCGGTTTCTATATCAGGTTACCATATTGCCGAAGCAGGTGCAAACCCCATTACGCAGTTGGCATTTACACTGGCTAACGGCTTTACCTATGTAGAGTATTACCTGAGCCGTGGTATGGATATTAATGCTTTTGGGCCTAACCTTTCTTTCTTCTTCTCGAATGGTATTGACCCAGAATATGCAGTAATCGGTAGGGTTGCAAGAAAAATATGGAGTAAGGCACTAAAAAATAAATATGGTGCTAATGAACGTGCCCAAATGCTTAAATACCATATACAGACATCAGGAAGGTCGCTGCACGCACAGGAGATTGATTTTAATGATATTCGTACTACTTTACAGGCGTTATATGCTATTTATGATAACTGTAACTCACTTCATACTAATGCTTATGATGAGGCGATAACCACGCCTACTGAAGAAAGTGTTCGCCGAGCAATGGCGATACAGCTCATCATTAATAAAGAACTTGGGCTTGCCAAAAATGAAAATCCGATACAAGGAGCATTTATTATTGAAGAGCTTACCGATCTGGTAGAAGAGGCAGTATTAGCCGAGTTTGACCGTATTACAGAACGTGGCGGTGTGCTGGGTGCTATGGAAACTATGTATCAGCGCAGTAAGATACAGGAAGAAAGCCTGTATTATGAAACGCTTAAGCATACAGGGGAATTCCCGATTATAGGGGTAAACACATTCCTTAGCTCTAAAGGTTCGCCTACGGTTGTACCGATGGAGGTTATCCGTGCTACGGAAGATGAAAAACAGTTCCAAATTAAAACACTGCAAACCCTGCACAGTGCACATGCCGAAAAAGTAAAGGAGACCCT
>JBQGDD010000063.1:0-2841 GCA_052038845.1 Dyadobacter sp.
TCTTCTTTCAATACCAATTATTCCGCCACCTGCCCAATGCCTGTCTGTCAGGTCTTTTTTAACTCCTGAAATCCAGTACTTATCACCTGTCTCTATATCAAAATAATTACAGCCAACCCCATTACCTTTAGTGCTCTGGAATGCTTTTCCGTTAAAGCAAACTGTTCTTCCTGATTTTGAGGAAGATACCAGCGCAATCCAGGCAGGTCCATTGTCGCTAAAGCCACTTTTTAGTTCTATATATTTAATCTCTGTTTTCATTCTAATAGAGTTAAAATGCTTTTGCAATATAGTTATATATAAACAAAAAAACCGCCCTAACTTCTGTTAAGGCGGTTTAGTGTTATTCTGTTGCGATAGCGTTTCCTTTGCTATCATAAAAGTGGTATTCTAAATACGTGTAAGCGTCACGTGGTATTACCTTTACCCATTTTTTATGTTCAAAAAACCATTTTGAACGTGCCGATGGGAAACCTTTAGTAAGGTATGCAGCCACAAAAGGGTGTGCATTAAGCACTATTTTTTTGTGGTTCTTTATAATTCTTTCAAGGTCAGCCGTTATTCTGTCTATTACAAGTATAGGAGCTTCAATTTCCCCGTTTTGTTTATTAGGGTCTTCCTCTCTTGTTTTAATATTTACTTCCGGCCGTACTCTTTGTCGGGTAATTTGGACAAGCCCAAATTTACTCGGAGGCAGGATCTTGTGTTTGGCTTTATCGTCGCTCATTTCTTCCCGTAAAAAATCATAGAGCTTCTTCCTGTTATCAGGATTAGACATATCAATAAAATCGACAACTATAATTCCTCCCATATCCCTTAAACGTAACTGTCTTGCCACTTCGGCAGCGGCTATAAGGTTAACTTCCAGGGCGGTATCTTCCTGGTTTTGAGATTTATTAGAGCGGTTTCCGCTGTTTACGTCTATTACGTGCAGGGCTTCTGTATGCTCTATTATTAAATAAGCACCTTTACTCATGGAAACCGTTTTGCCAAAGGAAGTCTTTATCTGCCTTTCTATATGATATTTTTCAAAAAGTGGCAGTTCTTTACTTTGGTAATGCTTTACGATATTCGCTTTTTGGGGAGCTATCTCCTGCAGATAGTCCTTAGTTTGGTAGTATAGATCCTCATCATCTACATAAATACCGGTAAAGGTATCATTAAATACATCCCGTAATATAGACGAGGCTTTATTAACCTCACCCAGTACTCTGGATGGATGATGGGCGCTGGGTATGCGTTTGCACATTGCTGTCCATTTGTCCAGCAGGTTTTGCAGGTCCTTATCCAGCTCGGCAACTTTCTTGCCCTCTGCTACCGTTCTCACTATAACACCAAATCCTTTTGGTCTGATAGACTGTACCAAACGCTTAAGGCGTTCTTTTTCTTCTTTAGACTCTACTTTTTGCGAAATAGATATCCTGTCAGAAAAAGGTACTAAAACTACATACCGTCCGGCAAGAGAAAGCTCAGAGCTTATCCTTGGGCCTTTAGTAGAAATAGGTTCTTTAACTACCTGAACGAGTATAGACTGGTTGGCGCTTAATACATCTGTAATAACACCGTCTTTATCTATCTCTTTTTCAAAAGGAAAGTTTTTTAGTGAGTAATCTTTTAATTTACCTGCGCTTACAAGTTTTATGAATTTCATCAAAGAGGGGAGGTTTGGCCCAAGGTCATGATAATGCAAAAAAGCATCTTTCTCAAAACCTACGTTTACAAACGCGGCATTAAGCCCCGCTACAGGTTTGCGTATTTTGGCAATAAATATATCGCCTACGGCAAACTGGCTTTTATCTTCCCGTTCTTTATGTAATTCTATTAGTTTTCCATCTTTTAATAAGGCAAAATCTACGGCTTCAGAACCTGATCGAATAATTAATTCTTTGTTCACACTGTACATTTTTATCCGCGAGGCAGTTATTGGTTTCGGGTTTTGCGTTACGGGTTTTTAACTCGAAACTTTTAACCTTTAACCCGCAACTCCGCAGGCAGATGGATTAAACAATAAATTTACAGGTATTGTTGTACCCGGCGTTTTTAGGAGCTGTAGTGTTAAAAGCTACAAGGGTTTTAGCCCTAAAAACAATTTCAATGAACTTTTTAGTTTAAAAAGAAAAAAGTAGTATTAAACTACTTTTTCTTTTTGTGACGGTTAGCTCTCGCTCTTTTTTTACGCTTGTGAGTAGCTACCTTATGTCTTTTTCTTTTCTTACCACTTGGCATAACTTAGAAGGGTTTTGTGGTTAATAATTAGTTTACTTTGGCTTCTGTATTAGTTTTTACACCGTCAACAAATATTTTTGCTGGTTTAAAAGCCGGAATATTGTGTGCAGGGATTTTAATTGTAGTGTTTTTTGAAATGTTCCTTCCGGTTTTTTCTGCGCGGGTTTTAATTATAAAACTCCCAAAACCTCTCAGGTAAACATTATCTCCCGTTTCCAGTGAGTTTTTAACTTCCTCCATAAAAGACTCAACTGTTGCCTGAACATCTCCTTTTTCAAGTCCAAGTTTCTCCGAGATTTTAGCTACGATGTCTGCTTTCGTCATTTTCTTTCTAATTTATTATTGTGTGTATTTTTTTTAGAGTGTGCAAATATAAGAATTAAAAAAACAATAATTCAAGGTTAATACATTAAAATTTAATAACATAAACTTTTACTTTTGCTAAGATTGATGATAAATATGAGTTTTTATAAAACACTAATAACGTGGTATTTACAAAATAAACGTGATTTGCCATGGCGAGAATCTACTAATCCTTATCCTGTTTGGCTGTCCGAAATTATGTTGCAGCAAACGCGTGTAGCACAGGGTATGCCCTATTTTTTTAAGTTTATA
>JBQGDD010000064.1:0-13768 GCA_052038845.1 Dyadobacter sp.
CCACAGGCTAATGCCAGTTCCGGATTAGGTATTGATGTTGAGGCTGTTGAAACGGGAACTTATCAGATATTAGAGCATAGCTGTACGCCTGATGAAGCTACAATGGTTTGTACCGCGCCAAACGTATCTGTAATACCCGCACACATAGACCTTGTGGC
The DNA here is from genome assembly GCA_052038845.1 of Dyadobacter sp. Lineage (GTDB taxonomy): Bacteria > Bacteroidota > Bacteroidia > Flavobacteriales > Flavobacteriaceae > Flavobacterium. Next base: position 159 of record JBQGDD010000064.1, read on the forward strand.
TATTGAAATAGAACTTGTTGATAAGGAAAACAGGGAATATATGCTTAAACAGGCTCTTGAAAGTGTGGTAGATAAATATGATTATATACTTATTGACTGTGCCCCCTCTTTAGGCCTGCTTACACTTAATGCGCTAACTGCTGCACACTCTGTAATAATACCCATACAGTGCGAATATTTTGCCCTTGAAGGTTTGGGTAAGCTGCTAAACACAATAAAGAGTGTACAAAAAATACATAATCCTGCGTTAGATATTGAAGGCCTGCTTTTAACAATGTATGATTCCAGGTTAAGGCTTTCCAATCAGGTTGTAGAAGAAGTGCAGAAACATTTTAATGATATGGTATTTAATACTGTTATTCAGAGAAACGTAAAATTAAGCGAAGCACCAAGCTATGGAGAAAGTATTATAAATTATGATGCAACCAGTAAGGGTGCAACCAACTATCTTCATCTTGCTGAAGAAATAATAAAGAAAAACAGTACTAAAGTAGTTGTATGACAAAAGCAGTAAAAAAACAAGCCCTAGGAAGAGGACTGTCAGCATTATTAAAAGATCCGCAAAATGATATAAAATCTGTAGAGGATAAAAATGCTGATAAAGTTGTAGGGAATATAATAGAGCTTGAAATTGATGCTATAGAGATAAATCCTTTTCAGCCAAGGACAAATTTTAATGAAGAATCATTAAATGAACTAAGCACTTCTATAAAAGAACTTGGTGTTATACAGCCTATAACCGTACGTAAACTGGATTATAACAAATACCAGCTTATATCGGGCGAAAGAAGGCTTAGAGCATCTAAACTGGCAGGACTGGAAACTGTGCCGGCATATATACGTATTGCTAATGACAATGAGTCGTTAGTTATGGCATTGGTAGAAAATATACAGCGCCATGATCTTGATCCTATTGAAATAGCGCTTTCTTACCAAAGGCTTATAGACGAAATACAGCTTACACAGGAACAAATGAGTGACCGTGTGGGCAAAAAGCGTTCTACAATAGCCAATTATCTTAGGTTACTTAAGCTCGACCCGATTATCCAGACAGGAATACGTGACGGCTTTATAACCATGGGGCATGGGCGTGCAATAATCAACATTGAAGATCATGATGCGCAGTCTGATATTTACCAGCAAATAGTAACAAAAAACCTTTCGGTTAGGGAAACTGAAGCTTTGGTAAAAAGTTATCAGGACAGCTTAAAGCCTGCTGGTAAAAAAAGTACTGTACCCTCTAATTCTTTTTCTGTAAAGGATGAACAGAAAAAAACTATAACTGAGTTTTTCGGGGCGAAAGTAGATGTAAAGGTAGATGGTAAAGGGAAAGGAAAAATAAGCATCCCTTTTCATTCTGAAGAAGATTTTAACAGGATACTCAAACTTATAAAAGGTTAGTGAAAAATATTCTTTTCATATTTTTAACTGTATTGTTTTTATTGCCTTTGGCTGCATCTGCACAGGAAGGAGAATTAAGAACCAACCTTGTTGTAAAAGACTCAACTTTTTTAAAGCCTTATACTATTGACCCGTTAGCTCCGTCAAAAGCTGCTTTTTATTCAGCGGTGTTACCCGGCTTAGGTCAGGCATACAATAAAAGCTACTGGAAAATACCGCTTGTTTATGGCGGTATGGGGTTAAGTATGTATTACTATAGTTATAATAACAAAGAGTATAACAGGTACAGAAGTGCTTATAAAGACTTACTTGCCGGGCGCGACCTTACAGGAGAACTCGAAAATTTTGATACCGACAGGCTGATAAGGGCACAACGTTTCCATCAGAGAAACCGTGACCTCTCTTTACTTATTACCGTAGGTATTTATATACTTAATATAGTTGATGCGAATGTTGATGCACACCTGATGCAGTTTAATGTTAATGAAAACCTTACCCTGCACCCACAGATACAGCAAAACCAAATAGATTATAAACACAACATAGGACTTAGTCTGAACTACAAGTTTTAAAGCATGAAATTAGCATTACTGGGCTACGGCAAAATGGGAAAAGTTATTGAGCGTATAGCTGTTGAAAGAGGGCATGAAATAATCATGAAAAAATCAGCTTCAGATTCTTTTTCAGGATTAGAAAACGCTGATGTAGCAATAGAGTTCAGTATTCCTGATGCCGCAGTAAGTAATATAACCCAGTGCCTTAACACCGGCATACCTGTAGTAAGTGGTACAACGGGCTGGCTGGAAAAATACCATGACATTGCTAAACTGTGTGAAGATAAGAACGGTGCCTTTATTTATGGCTCTAATTTTAGCCTTGGTGTAAATATCTTTTTTGAACTGAATGCTCATCTGGCTAAGATGATGGGCAGGCTGGAGCAATATAAAGTAAGCATGGAAGAAGTGCATCATACACAAAAGCTTGATGCCCCAAGCGGCACGGCTATAACTCTTGCAAAAGATATAATAGCCAACACTAATTATTCAAGCTGGGCTTTGGGAAACCCTAAAGAAGATGAAATTTTAATTGATGCAAAGCGCGAAGAGAATGTACCGGGCACGCATACAGTAACCTATAACTCTGAAATAGATGCTATAGAGATTAAACATACAGCCCACAGCCGTGAAGGTTTTGCACTTGGGGCGGTTATCGCTGCCGAATGGCTTGCCGGAAAAAAAGGTGTGTACAGCATGAAAGATGTGCTTGGGCTTTCGTAACAATATGCAGACAAATAATACATATAGATAAATATTATAAAGATGACACTATTACAATGGTTTATATTTTTCCTGGCTGTGCAGGTAGTACATTACCTGGGGACATGGAAATTATACCAAAAGGCAGGGCGTAAAGCCTGGGAAGCAGCAGTACCCGTATATAATGCAGTTGTATTAATGAAAATTATAAGGAGGTCGCCTTTTTGGGTTATCCTTCTTTTTGTTCCTGTTGTAAACCTTATTATGTTTCCCGTTATATGGGTAGAAACTTTAAGGAGCTTTGGTAAAAACTCAACAACCGATACTATTTTAGGCATAGTTACTCTCGGGCTGTATATATACTACATAAACTACACCCAAGACGTAACATATATTGCTGACAGAAGTACAAGAGCAAAAAGCAAATCGGGAGATACGGTTGGCTCTTTACTATTTGCCATTGTTGTAGCTACTTTGGTACATACTTATGTAATGCAGCCATTTACAATACCAACATCATCGTTAGAAAAAACACTTTTAGTGGGCGACTTTCTTTTTGTAAGTAAGTTTCATTATGGTGCCCGCACCCCTACTACCCCTGTTGCCGCACCAATGGTACATGACAGTATCCCGCTTACAAAAAATAAATCATACAGCAAATGGCCGCAACTGCCCTATTGCCGCTTCCCCGGATTTCAGGAAGTTAAAAAAAATGACATCGTGGTATTTAACTGGCCTACAGATACTGTAAGGTTCTTTTTTGATAAAAGTAACATCCATGTACACAAACCTCTTGATAAAAAGTCAAACTATGTAAAACGCTGTGTAGGTACACCCGGCGATACTTTATCAATCATAAATGGCATTGTACATATAGATGGTAAGGAGCTTATATTATCTGACAGGGCAAAGCCCCAGTTTTATTATGCATTAGAAACTAAAGGCGACTTAAATGATGAATTTTTAAAAAAACATGATTTACATGATTTTTGGAGATACTATAAAATAGACCGTAAATTATGGACTGACCCTAAACTGTATGATTACCTTAATCAGGATGATGTCAGGGCATACTTAAGGGAGTCTTCAAGAGATTCTGCAACTGTTGAAGTATTTGGCTATATTGGTTATGACAATATGCTTAAACTGAAAATGCAGCCGCTTACCAACAAAGTGCAGGTAAACTTAACGTACGGGAAAGCAAATACTTTAAGGAACGATGAATCTGTAGCCAGCCTTAAGAAATTTGACTATGGTCCTGAATTAAATAAAGATGATAAACCTTCAATATTTCCTCACTCGCAACCTTCGTGGAGTGTAGATAATATGGGACCTATATACATCCCACAGGAAGGAAAAACAGTTGCTTTAAATAATGAAACTCTTCCTTTTTACCAAAGGATAATTTCAGAATATGAACACAACGATTTACAGGTAAACGGTAATGAAATACGCATAAACGGGCAACCTGTAACATCATATACATTTAAACAAGACTATTACTGGATGATGGGAGATAACCGTCATAAATCTGAAGACAGCCGTTTTTGGGGATTTGTACCGGAAGACCATATTGTAGGTAAACCTGTATTTATATGGTTAAGCCTTGACCCAAATGGTACAGGACTTAATAAAATACGCTGGGACAGAATGTTTACCACTGTAGGCGGTGATGGCGAGCCTGTATCTTACTTTAATTATTTTTTAATTGTGCTTGCAGGCTGGTTTGTATTCGATTACTTCAGGAAAAAGAAGAAAGCTAAAAATGCTTAATAATATAATAGTTTGAAAATTTGGATATTTTACAGATAACGTGCTGTATGATTTCCAAATTTTCAAACTAAGCAATTTTCAAATTAATAATGAACATTTTAATTCATCCTACCTACTTTCCTTCCATAAGCCATTTTGTGGCAATGGTACAGGCTGATACTGTTACTTTTGAAGTTGAAGACAACTTCCAGAAGCAGACTAACAGGAACAGGATGTATATCTATAGCCCAAACGGAATTCAGTTATTAAACATACCTGTAAAGCATAGCAAAACGGCACACCAAAAGTTTAAGGAAACTAAAATAGAACAGGCATTCGACTGGCAAAAACAGCATTTCAAATCGCTTGAAGCTGCTTACAGGACATCTCCCTTTTTCGAATATTTTGAAGACGATATACGCCCGTTATTCGAAAAAAAACAGGTATACATGATGGATCTTTGTTTTGAAACCATAGAAGTTGTTTCTAATTGTCTCAGCTTAGAGTTCAGCAGCAAAAAAACAGAAGAATATTTCCATGAGTCAAAAAACCTTGACGACTTTCGGTTTCTGACTAACGGCAAAAAGGACAGCTCTTTATTTGAACCTTATACCCAGGTTTTTGGTGAAAAGCATGGCTTTATAAATAATCTGAGCATTTTAGACTTATTATTTAATGAAGGTAGATATGCCCTTGATTATCTTAAAAACCAAAACTTATAATTATTGTTTGCCGGATGCTTCGTCCTCAAAAGAGAGCCGCGCCATTATGGGGAAATGGTCAGAATTGGAAAAAGTGTCAAAGGTCTTGAATTCTTTTACCTTTAGTTTTTCATCCGTAAAAATATAATCTATCCTGGCTGGGTAATACTTATAGTTGTATGATTTACCAAAGCCACTACCCGCTTCTTCGAAAGCATCTTTCCTGTCGCCACGTATGCTTCTGTACACATAAGAAAAGGCACTGTTATTAAGGTCACCGCAAATAATTGTTGGGTGCGGGCAAATAGCACTGTGCTTTTCAATAAGCTCTGCCTGCAACTGCTGCATTGTAAAGGCCTCGCTTATACGCCTGAAAATAATTTTAGACTTTTCCTCATCAATAGTTTCGTGTATATCGGGGCTTATTTTAATAGACTGCAGATGCATACTATATACCCTAATAGTATCTTTATGCTTTAATATATCAGCAAAAATTACATTATTCCCTGTTTTGGGAAAATCAATCGACCCGCTTTCAATTATAGGAAATTTAGAATATATAGCCTGAGATGTTTTCCCTTTTTCATGAAACACATAGCTATGCTTATAGGTATCGAGCTTATCATTACTGCCTGTTTTAGAGTATTCCTGAAGGCATAATATATCAGGATCCTGCACATATATAAATTCTGTTATACGTGTAGGTACATCATCTCGGGGTATCCATTTATACAGATTGAATATCCGAACATTATAGCTCATTACCGTAAAATCATCCGGAGATTCCGGTACTGTATCGCCGGAGAATTTGTATAGCTTGTTGACAAATGTAATACCAAGCAGCAACACAATTCCTGAAAGGAACATCTGCCTTTTTGCCTGTAACAGCCAGTAAAGAAAGAAAAGGAAATTAACAATCAGCAGCAGTGGCAGCAACAATGTAAATACTGATAAAATAGGGAAAATTTTGGGCGCTAAAAAAGGCAGAAGGTAACCCGCAAAAGTTACTACCGTAAGCACCATATTAAGGAAAAACATTAGCTTGTTAAACCAGGAAAGTTTTTTCATTTATTGCCGCGTTTAATCAAAGCTACTTATTTCCTACTTTAAATAAAAATTCCTTCTCGGCTTTGGTAAGGCTGTCATAGCCCGATTTACTTATTTTATCCAATATTTCATCTATTTGCACCTGCGTAAGATCTTTGGCTTTTTTAGGAGCAGCCTGTGTAGCAGACCTTACAGGATTTCGGTGTACTTTTTTAAAAGGTACAGATTTTTTAGGTTTGAATAAATTAGCACCAAAGTCAATTACTGCTGATACTCCCTTGGTCAGGTCAGTACCATTCTGCATTAATTTGATATATACAAAGCCAAATAAAGCACCAGCAAGGTGGGCAATATGCCCGCCTGAATTACTTGCAGAAGCATTAATCATATCTAAAATCAAAAATACAGCAGCTATATGCCATAGTTTAACTGTACCTAATAGCATAAGCCGTACAGAATAATGAGGCGCATAAACGGCTGTTGCTATGAGTATAGCCATAATAGCCGCAGAAGCACCTACTATTTGTGCAGGCATTCCCTGTAGCATAGGCAATAACTGGTAACCTGCAATAAAAACAAACCCAGAGAATATAGCCGAAAGTATATATAAACCAAAAAGTTGCTTTTGCGTAAAGAAAGTGAGGAACAGCCTGCCTGCAAAATTCAGCACCAGCATGTTAAATAATATATGCAGAAATCCTGCGTGTAAAAAGGCATACGTAATAAGCGACCAGGGTTTCCACAGTAAATCGGCGGGGTTTGATGACAGGCTCAGCCAGTTGTTACTACCACCAATATTCCAGTCTATAGCAGGCAGGTAAACATTACCCAGTTTAAGCAGGCTGAAAATTATCATAGGGATAATAAAAAACCCTACATTCCAAAAAATAAGCCTTTGTACTATTCCGCCAACACGGTACTGCATTTTTAAATCGTCTATAATCCCCATATCAGCTCCATCGGTTATTATTAAACTGATTTTTTTTCCAGTACCACATCATCAAAAAACCTACCAGCGCTCCGCCTATGTGCGCAAAGTGCGCTATACCATCACCTGCTCCTAACATAGACTGCCCTCTTAATCCTAAGAAAAAATCAATAGCTACCAAACCGGTAACAAAATATTTTGCCTTTATAGGTATAGGAAGAAACAATAGCATTAATTCAGCATTAGGAAATGTAAAAGCGAATGCTACTAATATGCCATAAAGTGCCCCTGAAGCTCCCACAGCGGGGGTAAGGTATGCTCCCACCATATTATTAAGCTGGGTAGGAGATAAATACTCCTCCCAGCGTGTATCATATCTACCCTGTGATACTAACTGTACTATTTCTCCTTTGTGAAAGCCATTTTCCAACAATATATTTATTCCCTGATACCATGAAAAATAATTAACACCTATATGTAGTAAAGCCGCTCCCAGCCCACAGGAAATATAAAAAAATATAAATTTTTTACTACCCCACATTTGCTCTAAAGCCGTACCAAACATGAATAAACCAAACATATTGAAAAAAATATGCGGTATGCTACCATGCATAAACATATGCGTGATAATTTGCCACGGTTTAAATTCTGGATTCTCGGTAAAATATAATGCCAGGTTATTAAAAGCAGGGTCACCTACTATCGCAGTACCTATAAAAAAGATAACATTTATAATAATTAACTGCTTAACAGTTTCGGTTATTCGCATCATATCGCAAATCGTTTATCAAGGTCTTCCACACTCACGGTAATGAAAGTAGGTTTATTAAAGGGCGAAACGTCAGGTTCTTTACAGGCAAAAAGCGAATTTACCATATTTTCCTGTTCTTTTTCGGTTAATTGTACTCCGGTTTTAACCGCCAAACTCCGTGCCATAGATTTAGCTATGCTGTCACTTTGGCTAAAACTGCTGTCGGGCACTTCATGTTGCAGATCGCTTATCAGTTCTTCCAATAAGATAGACACTTCACTTTCGGCAATGTTTACAGGCAGCCCCGAAACCACAATATGGTCATGGTTAAACTCGGTAAATACAAAGCCTGTATTTTCCAGAGCTTCCCGCATTTCTTTAATCAGGTCGAGTTCTGTTTTATTATAGTGCAGTACTAACGGAAAAAGCAATTGCTGGCTCGAACCATGCTGTACCGTAATATTTCGTAGAAAATGTTCATATAATATACGCTGGTGCGCCCTCTTTTGGTCGATAATTACCATGCCCGACTTAATAGGGCTCACTATATATTTTTTATGTATCTGGTAGGTTTTATTCACCGCCTGCTCAACGTCATTATCATTAAATAATGACCCCGTAACCTCGTCAGATTCAAAATTCATTTCGTCTATTTCTTCTGCTGCCGCCGGAATCCCGGTGTAGAGACTTTCCCAATTTGCTGATCGTTCCTTTTTAAATGAAGGAGATGCATAGGAAGCTGATGCTTTAGGCTTTTCATCTGCAAACGGGTTAAAGCTCCTATCAACCTCTACCTGTGGCATTACTGCCTCACGCTTTTCATAATTATAAGGAGTGTCAAGATTGGAATCACGCTCAAAATCAAGTACAGGAGACACATTAAATTGCCCCAGGCTATGTTTTATTGCAGAACGCAGTATAGCATAAAGCGCATGCTCATCATCAAATTTAATCTCTGTTTTTGTAGGGTGGATATTTATATCAATCGTGTTAGGCGGTACGTCAAGGTAAATAAAGTAACCCGGCTGGCAGCCATCTTTCAGCAGTCCTTCATAAGCAGCCATAACGGCATGGTGCAGGTAGCCGCTTTTTATATAACGGTTGTTGACAAAAAAGAACTGCTCCCCCCTGCTCTTTTTAGCAAATTCAGCTTTGGTTACAAAGCCTTCTATCCCCACAATTTCGGTAGTCTCTTTAACCGGAACCAGCTTTTCATTAGTGCGCCCGCCAAAAATGCCTACAATACGCTGCCTGTGGTTAGCCATAGGCAGGTTAAACATTTCGCTGCCATTATGATACAGCAAAAAAGCAATATTAGGATGTGCCAGTGCAACACGCTCAAACTCATCTATAATATGGCGGAACTCTACAGTATCTGACTTTAAAAAATTACGCCGGGCAGGGATATTAAAAAACAGGTTTTTAACCGAAAAAGATGTTCCCTTGGGCAGTACCGCGACTTCCTGATATACAAACTTACTGCCCTCTATAATAATGTGGGTTCCCAGCTCTTCCTGATCCTGCTTTGTTTTAAGCTCTACATGCGCAATAGCCGCAATACTTGCCAGTGCCTCGCCCCTAAAACCTTTTGTGTGCAGTGCAAACAGGTCTTCGGCATGGCGTATTTTGCTTGTAGCATGACGCTCAAAACACAGTCGGGCATCGGTAACGCTCATGCCCTTACCGTTATCTATTATCTGTATAAGTGTTTTGCCTGCATCTTTAACTATCAGTTTTATTTCTGTACCACCCGCGTCAACAGCGTTTTCCAGTAATTCCTTTACTACCGAAGCCGGCCTTTGTACTACCTCTCCGGCAGCTATCTGGTTGGCAACATGGTCTGGAAGAAGCTGGATGATACTGGACATTATAGTAATTTATTGCGTTTTTTGATGAACCCCAAAGTTACGGAAATATTGTGGGATGGGGAAAGGTTGACCCTTTGGTATGATAATTTTAATAACAAAAAAATATTATATTTAATAACTAATACATCATTATGAAATATAAGGTTTTGTATCTGTTAGTCATTTATTGTCTTTGCATAAGCTGCAATAATAAACCTGAAATAGAAAATATTGAGTATCTATCATATCGCTGGGAACTGAATGACAGCTTAAATGGTTTTTATGTTCGCCACATTAAATATGCTTCTATTAATAAAAAAGGTGATACTGAAATTATTTATAATGGATACTTTAAAGATGATAGAGTTTCTTATTACAAAGGCAATATAGACTTAAAACCATATCATTCATTAAAGATTGCAGAACTCGAAAAACCAGCGAATTTCGGAAAAACCAGCGAATCCTTTACCACCGAAACCTGTAGAAGAACAAAGTTTTTCTACAGAAATACCTGATGATGTCTATAATAAGTAATATTGACATTTAAAAATTCATCTTTGCAGGATAATTTATTAAATGGATAGGATAAACAAAAGAATTTATGTTTCTCTTAAGGTGTCATATTAATTAGTATTTAAGTAATTCTAAACAGATAATTAATGCTATATCATATTTTTTATAAAAAAAGCAATAATAAACATATCGCTGCTTTTAATTTTTTTTTTAAGTTTGTTAAAATCAAATAATTTTAACATGAAAAAATTTTTATTTACAATTTGTACAGTTACTTTATTATGCTCCTGCAATAGTAAAGAAGACAAAATCAAAGAGAGTATCACTCTAAAACTAAAGAAACATTGAAAGATCCTGATAGTTTTGAATTTGTAAGCATGAAAATAAGAGATACTGCTGATGTAAAAACAAGAAAGCGTATAATTACAAAGGAAAAAGTCGAAGAGCTAAAAGCAATGACTATTCCTGCAGCCAAAAAAACTGCAGATAGCTATCAGGCAGAATATGATTTTCTTGAAAATCAAACTGATGAAAATAAAGATGCTATTTATTTTGTAGATTTTGTTGCTAAGGGAACTAATTCATTTGGTGCTAAAATTCAAAGTACATACAGAGCCACTGTATTAAATGACGATAATTCAACCGTTGCAAGTTTATCTAAGTAATAGTAATTTCTTATATATTATAATGTTTTTAATTACCACTTTAAAAAACAAAAACCCACTCTATCGAGTGGGTTTTGCTTATCTATTTACGCCTGTCCTGCAGGTCCAAAACTTAGCGGAAGCGGTGGCTGTTCCGTATCGCTTATAGCACCATGTGATGCTTCAAAACGGTGGATGTTGTCGCCTAATGCTTTCAGCAGTCGTTTGGCATGCTGTGGCGTTAAAACAATTCGTGATTTAACTTTGGCTTTTGGCGCACCCGGCATAATACTCACAAAATCTACTACAAATTCTGAAGCAGAATGATTGATTATGGCAAGGTTACTATAAGTGCCTTCGGCTGTTTTTTCATCCAGTTCAATGTTAATTTGACCCGGCTGTTGTTTTTTATCACTCATTATTTTTAATAATTATATTCCTCTGTAGGAGTTAACAGTTCGTTGAATTCTTCTTTAGAGCCTACAATAGTGTTATCATAATCCCTCATACCCGTACCAGCCGGAATTCTGTGTCCTACAATACCATTTTCTTTAAGGCCTTCACGTCCGTCCACTTTACCGGCTACCGCAGCTTCGTTAAGAACTTTAGTAGTTTCCTGGAACGATGCCGCAGAGATAAACGACTTAGTTTGTAACGATGCCCTTGTAATACCCTGAAGTATTGGGGTAGCTGTAGCAGGAACTACATCTCTTGCCACTACCAAGTTCTTATCATTACGCTTAAGTATAGAGTTCTCATCCCTTAATTCACGGGAAGATATTATCTGTCCTGCTTTAAGGTTTTCAGAGTCTCCTACATCTTCTACAAACTTCATTCCGTACAGTTTGTCATTCTCTACAATAAAGTCAGAGGTATGTGCTAACTGGTCTTCAAGGAATAAAGTATCGCCCGGATCCTGTATTCTTACTTTACGCATCATCTGGCGGATAACTACTTCAAAGTGCTTATCGTTAATCTTAACACCCTGTAGCCTGTACACTTCCTGAATTTCGTTTACAAGGTACTGCTGTACTGCAGATGGTCCCTGTATTCTTAAGATATCCTCCGGTGTAATTGCACCATCTGATAACGGAAGTCCTGCTTTAACGTAGTCATTCTCCTGAACAAGTATCTGGTTAGAAAGTTTTACAAGATATTTCTTGATCTCTCCAAACTTAGACTCGATAATGATTTCACGGTTACCCCTCTTAATTTTACCAAAAGATACTACACCGTCAATTTCAGATACCACAGCAGGGTTAGATGGGTTACGTGCTTCAAGAAGCTCTGTAATCCTTGGTAAACCTCCTGTAATATCACCCGCTTTAGATGAACGCCTTGGTATTTTTACAAGTACCTTACCAGCCTTAATCTTTTCGCCGTTATCTACCATAAGGTGGGCACCCACCGGAAGGTTGTATGAACGGATAAGCTCGTTATCTTTTCCGTATATAAGTAACGTTGGGATAAGTTTTTTGTTTCTTGATTCAGAAATTACTTTTTCCTGGAATCCGGTCTGCTCATCAATCTCAACCATGAACGACTGTCCCTGCTCGATATCTTCATAAGCTACTTTACCGGTAAACTCAGAAATAATAACCCCGTTATAAGGATCCCACTTACATATTACTGTACCCGGATCTACAACATCGCCTTCTTTCACGTATATACTTGAACCGTAAGGTATGTTGTGTGTATTTAACAGGATACCTGTTTTCTCATCTACAAGTTTTAGTTCAGTAGAACGAGATACTACGATATCTGTTTTATTTCCTTCGTTATCTTCACCTATTACCGTTTTAAGGTCTTCTATTTCAAGCCTACCACGGAATTTAGTTACAATACTTGATTCTTCTGAAATGTTACCTGCTGTACCACCCCCGTCGAAGGGACGAAGCGTAAGCTGTGTACCCGGCTCACCAATTGACTGTGCTGCAATAACACCTACGGCCTCACCTCTCTGTGTCATTTTACCTGTTGCAAGGTTACGTCCGTAACATTTAGCACAAATACCTTTCGTAGCTTCACAAGTTAAAGGAGAACGTACTTCTACCCTTTCAATAGGGGCAGCGTTAACCGCTTTAACTTCAGCTTCGGTAATTTGTGTACCGGCATGAATAAGAACTTCAGACGTTAGCGGATTAATAACATCCTGTAATGCTACACGCCCTAATATTCTTTCACCAAGTGTTTCTACTATCTCTTCATTCTTTTTAAGCGCACTAACTTCAATACCCCTTAAAGTACCACAATCTACCGAGTTTACAATAACATCCTGAGATACATCATGCAGCCTCCTTGTAAGGTATCCTGCATCGGCAGTTTTAAGAGCCGTATCCGCAAGACCTTTACGTGCACCGTGGGTAGAAATAAAGTACTCAAGGATTGAAAGACCTTCTTTAAAGTTAGAAAGGATAGGGTTTTCAATAATCTCGCCACCACCGGCAGTAGATTTTTTAGGCTTAGCCATCAAACCACGCATACCTGTTAACTGACGGATCTGTTCTTTAGAACCCCTCGCCCCAGAGTCAAGCATCATATATACCGAGTTAAACCCTTGCTGGTCTTCACGGATATTTTTCATGGCAAGCTCTGTAAGCATAGCATTAGTAGAAGTCCATACATCAATAACCTGGTTGTAACGCTCGTTGTTGGTAATAAGACCCATGTTATAGTTCATAGAGATCGCATCAACCTGCTCGTTAGCATCAGAAATAAGCTCCTGTTTTCTTGCAGGGATGATGATATCACCTAAGCTGAATGACAAACC